>JAJXZN010000297.1 GCA_021780015.1 Pseudomonadota bacterium | reverse complement strand
ACGAGCGACCAGGAGCGCAGGATATATTCTTGGATCGAGGCGCGGATCCACCACATCGCATAGGTCGCGAGACGAAAACCGCGGTCAGGCTCGAAGCGCTTCACCGCCTGCATCAGGCCGACATTGCCTTCCGAAATGACTTCGCCGATCGGCAGGCCATAGCCGCGATAACCCATGGCGATTTTGGCGACGAGCCGCAGATGCGACGTCACCAGTTTCTGCGCGGCTTGCGGGTCCTCATGCTCGCGCCAGCGCTTGGCGAGCATATATTCCTCTTGCGGTTCCAGCATCGGGAACCGGCGGATTTCGCGGAGATAGCGGGATAGTCCGTTTTCCCCCGAGAGAATGGGAAGTGCGGCTGCTGAAGCCATTGTGAAAAATCCCTCCTGTCGAACTCCCGTTTCGGCGAGCTCAAAAACGGCAACCGAAGTCTGCCGTATGGCAAATATAGGAGCGCCGGCTCTCCTTCGAAAGAGCGCGTCCAAGATCAGAGATTACAAAAGGGTAACCAAGAGCCGCCATTTTGCGGCAAAGCCGCGCCGCCGCCTCTTTGCTATGTCCCCGCGGCGAGCGCCGTGTGCAATTGCACAAGGTCCGCCGGCAGTTCGCTCTCGAATAAAAATTCCTCAGCAGAAACAGGGTGCCTGAACCCAAGCGTGGCGGCGTGCAGGGCCTGCCGGCCGAGCCGTTCGAGCGCCGCCTGAGCCTCCGGCCCAAGCCGCGCCGCCTTGGTCTTGAAGCCGCGACCATAGAGCGCGTCCCCCAAAAGCGGATGGCCGCCATGCGCCAAATGCACCCGGATCTGATGCGTCCGTCCCGTCTCCAAAGCGCAACGCAGCAGGCTCGCGACCGGCTTGCCGTCGCTGCCGCTGTAGGTCTCGACCAGCTCCCAATGCGTCACCGCGGCGCGGCCGGCGCCGTCGCGGACGACGGCCATTTTCTCGCGGTCGATCTTATGGCGGCCGAGCGGCAGGTCGATCGTGCCGGCTTGCCGCTCCGGCACCCCCCAGACAAAGGCGAGATATTCGCGCGTCAGCGCCTCAAGGCTGTGATCGGCAAAGAGCTTGGCCAAGCCCTTATGCGCCGCATCCGTCTTGGCCACGACGATGAGGCCGGACGTATCCTTGTCGAGACGATGGACGATGCCCGGCCGCTTGACCCCGCCAATGCCGGAGAGGCTGTCGCCGCAATGGGCGATCAGGGCATTGACCAGGGTGCCGCTCGGATGGCCGGGCGCCGGATGCACGACGAGCCCCGCCGGCTTGTCGATGACGATCAGGTGCGGGTCTTCGTGAACGATGGCGAGGGGAATTGCCTCACCCTGCGGCACCGGCTCTTCCGCCGCCGGCACGGTGATGTCGATCCTTTGCCCGGCTTTGACCTTATGCCCCGCGTCGCGCACTGGCGCGCCATCGATGATAACGGCGCCGGCCTCGATCAGCGCCTTGAGCCGCGTCCGCGACAGGCCGGCGCCCTGCGCCTCGGGCCGCGCCGCGAGCACAGCGTCGAGCCGCCGCCCGGCGTCTTCGGCCGCAATGGGAAAGGCAAATTTTTCGGCGCCAATGTCCTCGAAGTCCGTCAAGCCTGTGTTCATATCTCGTGCTGTTTGGTCCGGCGCCGGCGCCGTCTCATCGTTTTTGGGCGACGCGCGAACATGCTTTAATCAAAGTATCTTATCGACGAAGCCATCGCCAATGTCCAAGGCCGAACCCCAAACCTCGCTGTCGCGGCTTTATTTCCGCGCTCTGGGCCTGCTCGGCAACGAGACTCATGTGGCGATCTTTTTGGCGCTTGCCAATTTCGCCCTCGCCGCGGCGCAATTCGCCGAACCCGTCCTCTTCGGCCGCATCATCGACCGGATGAATAGCGGCGAGGCCCTGCACCAGAGCCCCGGCATCCACGCGCTGGCGCCCTTGATCGGCGCCTGGATCGGCTTTGCTCTCTTCTCGATCGTCGGCGCGGTTTTCGTCGGCCTGCGCGCCGACCGGATGGCGCATCGCCGCCGGCTCGCGGCCATGGGCCTTTATTTCGAGCACGTGCTCAACCTGCCGCTCTCCTTTCATGCCGCGGTCCATTCCGGCCGGCTTTTAAAAGGCATGCTTGAAGGAGCCTCGGCGCTGTTCTGGCTGTGGCTCTCCTTCTTCCGCGAGAAATGCGCCGATTTCGTCGCGCTCACGGTGCTGCTGCCGCTCGCCTTGTTCATCAACTGGCGTCTCGGCCTGCCGCTGATCATCCTCGTCGCGATTTTCGGCGTCATCATCATCTTCGTCGTCCGCCGCACCCATACGCTGCAGACGCAAGTCGAAGGCTTCAACGCCAACCTCTCCGAACGCGCCTCGGACGTGCTCGGCAACATCGCCGTCATCCAAAGCTTCACCCGCATCCAGAGCGAAGCGCTGGCCATGCACGGCCTGATCCAGGCGGTGCTCAATGCGCAATTGCCTGTGCTCTCGTGGTGGGCGGTGGCGGTGGTGGCGGCGCGCGCCGCCTCGACGCTGACGCTGCTGACGATCTTCATCGTCGGCGTCTGGCTGCATGCACAAGGTCTCGCGACGATCGGCCAGCTCGTCACCTTCATGGCGCTCGCCACCATGCTGATCGGCAAGCTGGTCGAGATCGTCAATTTCGTCAACGGGCTCTTCCTGCAAGCGCCGAAGCTCGCGGAATTCTTCCGCGTGCTCGACACGGCGCCGAGCGTCGCCGACCGGCCCGGCGCCAAGGACCCGGGCCGGCTCCAGGGCCATGTCGTCTTCGACCACGTGAGCTTCGCCTATATCGATGGCAAGACCGCAATCGACGCCGTGAGCTTCGATGTCGCGCCGGGCGAGACGGTGGCGCTCGTCGGGGCGACGGGCTCCGGCAAGTCGACGACCATGAGCCTGCTGCATCGCGTCTTCGACCCGCAGGCGGGCAGGATCACGATCGACGGCATCGACATCCGCGACATGACGCTCGCCGGTCTGCGCCGCAATATCGGCGTCGTCTTCCAGGAGCCGATGCTGTTTGCCCGCTCGATCGAGGAAAACGTCAAGATCGGCAAGCTCGACGCGACCGAAGCCGAACTCGACGAGGCGCTCGACCTCGCCCAGGCCGATGCCTTCGTCGCCCGCCAGAGCGAAGGCCTCAACACCATCGTCAGCGAGCGCGGCCGCTCGCTCTCCGGCGGCGAGCGCCAACGGCTCGCCATCGCCCGGGCGCTGCTCAAGGACCCGCCGATCATGATCTTCGACGAGGCGACCTCGGCGCTCGATGTCGAGACCGAGCGGCAATTGCAGCGCGCCATGGCCCGGGCGACGAAGGGCCGGACGACCTTCATCATCGCGCATCGGCTGGCGACAGTGCGCAACGCCGACCGCATCTTCGTCTTCGACAACGGCAGGATCGTCGAACGCGGCCGCTACGAGGATCTTGTTGCGCTCGGCGGCCGCTTCGCCAAGCTCGCCGAGACGCAGAATGTGCTGCAGACGCCGGAATCGGATTTCGAGGCGGTCTCGAGCCACGGCGCCAGGCCGGATGGGTTTTGACCCTTCGCGGACAGGCCGCGCTATTTTTCAGCCATAATGGCTTCGAGCGGACCGCGCATTTCGTAAACGACGCCCGAGGCTGCGAAATCGATCCGCACCTCGAAATATTCCGCCATCACCCGCTCGAGAACGGTGCTGCCGAAGCCCTTGCGCTGCGGCGCGGCGACGATCGGACCGCCTTCTTCCTTCCACCGAAATGTAAAGAGCCGCTCGCCTCCCTCTTCGCGGATCAGCCAGTTCAGACGGACCTTTCCGGACAGCGTGCAAAGCGCCCCGTATTTGGCGGCGTTCGTCGCAAGCTCATGAATGGCGAGCGCGAGATTCTGCGCGGCTTGCGCCGACAGAAGAATGCCCGGCCCCTCGACTTCGGTGCGGTCCTGATAAGGACTCATTTCCGTCGCGATGATGGTTCGAATGTCGGCGCCGTGGAAATCCTTCTCCATCAACAGCACATTCGTTTGCGCCAGCGCGTGGAGCCGGCTCAGCACGGCTTGCTTCGCCTCATCGACCGAACTTTTGCCGACGAAGCTTTTCGACACCACGGATTGAATGATCGCAAATAAGTTCTTCGTCCGGTGGTTGATCTCGCGCACCAGCAGCTCTTGACGCATCTGGGCCCCCTTACGCTCGCTGATGTCGCGGGCGATCTTCGAGGCACCGATGACGCGCCCGTCGTCGTCCTTGATCGGCGAGACGCTCAGCGAAATCTCGACGAGGCTGCCGTCCTTGCGCACGCGGACCGTCTCATAGTGCTTGACGCGCTCGCCGCGGCGGATGCGATCGAGGATTTGAGGCTCTTCGTCCTGGCGATCCTGCGGAATGAGAATCGTCACCGATTTGCCGACGACCTCCCCCGCCGTATAGCCGAACAGCCTTTGCGCCCCCTCGTTCCAGCTCGTGATGACGCCGTTGAGGTCCTTGCTCAAGATCGCGTCGTCGGAGGATTTGACGATGGCCATGAGCATGCGCAGCGCCGCCTGATCCATCTGCTTGCGCTGTTCGGGTCCGGCGGCCCATCCCTGGCCATTCGAGACAATCGTCAGGCCGACATTGCTGGCCTCGAGCGAAGTCCGCGGCAATTGCAAGCGCAGCCGAAAGCCGAGGCTTGTCGAGTCGAACGTGAGTTTTGCGCCCAGCCGCGCGCTCAAAGCGCGAATGATTTGGAAGCCGGTGCCGCCGTCCTTCACCGGATCGAAATGTTCGGGCAGCCCGACGCCATCGTCCATGATGTCGATGGAAAGCGCGCGGGCGTCGTCGCGCTCGAAGGCGATTGTCACCACCCCGTCAACGCCCGAGGGATGCGCATAGCGGACGGCGTTGACAACCGCCTCTTCGACGATGAGCGAAATGAGAGTCGCCGTCCCGGCGTGCATCTCGCAGCCGCCGAGACCAAGCGCGGCGAATTCGAGCCGCATCGATGAGGCCCGGCAGGCTTGCCTGGACTTTTCGCGCAGCAATTCGACGAGATCGACCGTCGCCGCATCGTGCCCGTTCACGGCAAGGTTTCCGACCCGCTGCGGGGCCGGCGCATGCGCGCCGTTGAGACCGCGCGGGAGAGCATCCGCCGGCGTCGAAAATTCGGAATTCTTGGTGAGTGATTGCATCCGCACTCTCCGCGGGCAGGAGTTACTTCATTAGGATAGAGCGGGGAGGCCGAATATCAATGTCATTTTTTCATCTATATTATTCATAACATTACGGTTTCAGATAGAATTGGCAGATATACTACAAATAAGCTTTTTGCAATGAGAGCAGTTATGCTGGCTAAACTGTCAAACGGCGCGAACGTGCCAATTGTGTTTTTTGCGTGTTTGGCGTTGAATGAGTAAGTGACGCTTCCTATCTGAAGAAGGACGTTTCGACACCTCTTTCGATATCTCTATGGAGCTGAGCCGTGGCTAAGCTGTCTCGCGAGGAGCGCCTGCAGATCATGCTGACGGCGAAGGAATTGCGCGCGGTGGATGACTGGCGCTTCAGCAAGCGCATGCCGAGCCGCGCCGCGGCCGTGCGTGAGCTCTTGCGGCGCGGCCTCGCCGCAGAGGGGTTCGCCATTGCCGACGAAGCGACCAAGTCGCGCGATTTCGGCCTGATCGACGGAGGCGGCGACGCGTCCGATACGCCGGCTTGAGGCGGCCGCGCTCAAGTACGCCCTTCCCTCCCTGGCGCTTTCCTGTATAAAGCCCGGATCGCTGGCCGTTTGGCCGGCGCCGCTCCCCCAAAACCCCGCTGGACGACATCCCGGCCTGGCCGCGGGCGGAGGCATTTTTCGAACCGGAAAGGACCGACCGATGTCGATTACGGCCGAGCGCAAGGACACGCTCATCAAGGAATATGCGACGAAATCCGGCGACACCGGCTCGCCCGAAGTGCAGATTGCCATTCTCACCGAGCGGATCGCCAATCTCACCGAGCATTTCAAGACGCATGTGAAGGACAATCACTCGCGTCGCGGTCTGCTCAAGCTCGTCTCGCAGCGCCGCCAGCTTCTCGATTACGTGAAGCGCAAGGACGAGCCGCGCTACAAGACGCTGATCGAGCGGCTCGGCATCCGGCGTTAAGACGGCTTCATGCTTAACCCGCCCGGCGCTGGATATCTTCGCCTGGACAATAGCTTGAAATTTTGGCCTGGCGCCCTGTGGGCGGCGGGCCGAAGCCTTATTGTCGCCGGTGCCCGGCCGGCGAAAATGCTCTAGACTTCCCCCGCGCTCCGGCGCGCCGGGCGGAGCGGGACCCCGCTCCGTTTATAGATTGGATCGCGTCATACGCGCTTCGGCTCTGCGCCTTAACGCATCGCGATCTGGAAATCGGCAGCACGGCATGGGGCCGCCGCTGCCTGGCAGACCAGAGCCATGGCAGGATCGCCAGGCGCTTCTCAGAAGGGAAGCTTCTTGCCGTTCTGCACATGGCCTTGGGTCTTCGCCCGACCAAAGAGAAAGACCAATGTTCGAGATCCATCGTGAAGAATTGACCTGGGCCGGGCACAAGCTCGTGCTCGAAACCGGCCGCATCGCCCGCCAAGCCGACGGCGCCGTGCTCGCCACCTACGGCGAGACCACGGTCCTCGCGACCGTCGTCTCGGCCAAGGCGCCGAAGCCGGGGCAGGATTTTTTCCCGCTGACCGTGAACTACCAGGAGAAGGCCTTCGCCGCCGGCCGCATTCCCG
>JAJXZN010000263.1 GCA_021780015.1 Pseudomonadota bacterium | reverse complement strand
CGCCGAGGATCAGGCGGGCGCGCGCCGTTGGCGGTTTGCCAACGGCGCACCAGGATGCGGCACGAGGCCGTCGCGGCTTCTGCACGACAGGAGGCGACGCTACCCGAGTCAAATCGCTCACGCCGGCGTCCATCGGCTCAAGGCTTTCCGGCGATCGACGGGTCGATATAGGACTTCACATTCTGGCTCGTCTTGTAGACGCCGGCCTTCACATTGAAAGCATCAGCATAGCGCGAAGAACCGTAAAGTGAGCTGAAGCCGTCTCCTTCGGCAAAGACTTTAGCGCCCGCCGCCGGGCTCAGCAGGCCGGTGCCCTTGAGATAACGGATATATTGTTCCGGCGGCACGCCGCTGCGCGCGGCCATGATCTTCACGGCTTCAGGCTGTGTCGCAGGGGCTTCGATGAAAGCGACGACCTTGGACCATACTTTCAGCAGTTTGGCATAATCCGCCTTATGTTCGGCAAAGCTCGTCGGCGAAACGGTGAGCACATCATAGATGAGACCGGGCTGGTCGGCGGACGTATAGAGCGGCCGCGCTCCGGGCGACGATTTGATCGCCTGGCCGGCGATAGGCTGCCAAGCGCCGATCGCGGAAACGCTTGGGTCGCCCAGGACCTGCGGCGTGTCGTTGGTTTTGACGTTCACGATTGTGACATCGCCTTCGTTGACGCCCTCCTTCTTTAAGCCGTTCAAGAGGAGCAAATGCTCGACGAGGCCCTTTTCCAGCCCCACCTTCTTTCCCTTGAGGTCCTTCAGCGATTTCAAGCCCGGCTTGCCGACGATCATGTCATTGCCGTTGGAATAATCCGTCAGCATGATCATGACGCCTTTCGACCCGCCGGAGCCCATGACGAGCGTATCGCCATTGGTGGTGAAAACCCCGTCGATCTTGCCTGCGCCGAAGGCATCCAATGAAGCCGAATAGTCGAACCATTCGAAATCGACATCCACGCCGGCTTGTTTGAGCCAGCCCTTATCCATCGCGACCTGCCACGCCACATAGCCCGGCCAATCGCTGTAGCCGATGCGCAGCGGGTGATCTGCGGCAAAGGCACTGCCGACGCCAACCGCAAACGACGCAGCGGAAGCCGCCGCGACGGCGGCGCGGATGAATTTTCCGAACGAACCCATACCGATCTCCTCTTGCGAGTATTACGTTTTTCGATAATCGTAATACGCAAATTTGGAAGCATTCGCCGTGCCAGACAGGAGGGGTTGATGGGCGCAGCAGACATTGCCGACGAAAGAGCGGGCGCGCGCAAATCGCTCGTTGGACGCGTCAGCCTGTCGTTGCCCGAAGCGCTTGTGGAGGAGCTCGACCTGATGGTGGCGAAACGGGGTTTTGCCAGCCGCTCCCAGGCCGTGGCCGAAATCCTGACCCGCTCCCTCGCGGCGCATCACTATGAAATCGGCAACGAGGTCATGGTCGGTACGATCACGCTCTTTTATGATTATCTGTCGACCGGGGTGGATCAGCGCCTCGCGGATCTTCAGCGTGCCTATGTCGATGAGGTGATCTCGTCTTTTCACGTGCATCTTGCCAATCATCGCACCCTTGAAGTCCTGCTTGTGCAGGGCCCAGCGCATAAATTGCAGGCAATTGCCGACGAAATGACCGCACTGCGTGGCGTTGTCTCCGGCAATCTGCAGGTCCTCGCGGCGATCATGCCGCCGATCCATCCGTTCATCGAAGCCTGAGGGTGGTGTTTGGTGCGAATGACGGTGCAGCGTTGCGCAACACGTTCATTCCCGCCGCTCATCACCATTGCCTTTCTCATTCACGGATCGTTGAACTCAGACCGGCGCTTCGATCGATGTCCGATAAGCACGCCAGCCGCCGTAATGCGTCACCTCGAACGCATCGGCGAGCCCATAGGACTCACAAATAAAACCCGAGACAACATCGCCGCCCTCAAGTGCAACTTTGCCAATCCCGAGCGGCGCCGGAATGCTGGCGACGAAACTGCCGAAATCGGCGGCGCCGAGGTTCCAGACTTCGCCTTCAATGCCAGGCCCGACAAACCCCGGGCTGTGCGATAGGCCGGGCTTTGGCGGCACCGTTCCGGCAAGAGCGAAGAGACGATAACAAGGTGCCGATCGGCAGCGGCGGATCAATACGCCTCCGCGCTTTGTCAACTCGTGATTGAGCGGCATGCCGGACAGATGTGCGCCGACGACGAAGAGGGAGATTCGATCGCCGTCGTTCTTCGCCTCGGATAGGAGAGAATCGGGCAAGACAGCCTGGCGGTCGCGACCCATCCCACAGGCGCAAGAGCGATGCAGACGCTCGCCGAGTTCGGCGAGCGCCGCATCATGAAAAGCCGGAGCAATCAGGCTGACGCCGAACGGCAATCCGTCGGCTTTAAATCCTGCCGGCACGGCAATCGCCGCGCAATCGAGCAGATTGACGAAATTGGTGTAAAGTCCGAGCCGCGCATTGAGCCGCAGCGGATCGGCCTGCATCGCCTCCACCGTGTAGATCGTCGGCGCCGTCGGCAGCAGCAGGACATCGCAGCGCGCCCATTCGGCCTCCGCGCGACGCGCAAATTCAAGCAGTTTGTATTGGCCGCGAAAGGCATCGACCGCGCTGTAAGCGCGGGCACGGCTGATGATGCCGTAAACCGTTGGGTCCATCTCCGCGCTATGCGCTTCGATGAAGTCTTCGATGGCGGCAAGGCGTTCGGCCACCCACGGCCCGTCATAAAGCAGCGCCGCGGCTTCGCGGAACGGCGCATAATCGATTTCGACCATGCTGACGCCGAGCGCCGCCATGTTATCGATTGCCTGCTGATAGAGCCGCGCCGCTTCGTCATCGCCGTAAAACTCGCGCTCGTTCGCCGAGAGCACGCCGGCGCGCAGGCCCGCTTGCGGCAAGGGCCGCTGTGCCCCGGCGCGGGAATGGGGATCTTCTTCATCGAATTGCGTGACGATCCGGCGGATCAGTTCGCCGTCCCCCGCCGTTGCCGCCAATATGCTGATGCAGTCGAGGCTCCGGCAGGCGGGCACCAGTCCCCGCGCTGACAGGGCGCCTCTCGTTGGCTTGATGCCGACGATGTTGTTGAAGGCCGCCGGCACCCGGCAGGACCCCGCCGTATCGGTTCCGAGTGCGAAGGAGACGAGGCCGGCGGCAACCGCCACAGCCGACCCGGAACTGGAGCCGCCCGAAATATAGGCCGAGTTGAAGACCGTGCGCGGCGCACCGTAAGGCGAGCGCGTGCCGTTGAGACCGGTCGCAAACTGATCGAGATTGGTCTTGCCTATAAGCAAAGCGCCGGCCGCCTTCAGCCGCGCCACGACCGGCGCATCCTCTGACGGGCGATAGGCGAAGGCGGCACAGCCGGCCGTCGTCTCCAGCCCAGCGCAGTCGATATTGTCTTTGACTGCGAAGGGGATGCCCCAAAGCGGCTCTTCTGCGGAGGGGCCCCGCGCCGTGAGACCGCGCGCCGCCTGGCGCAGCGCTTCGTCCGGCACGCGACTGATCCAGACCGCCGCATCGGGCCAGGCGGCGATGCGGGCGATAATGGCCTCGACGACGTCGAGCGGCGTCACGTCGCCGGCGGCATAAAGGCGGCGAAGACGGGTGATGTCGGGGATATCCGGCAGCATCATACGGCCTTTTCAAGCGTCATGACGATCTGGCCGCTTTGCACGGTGCGGCCGGGCTGCACCCGGATTTCCTGCACGCGGCCGGTGATGAGCGATGCGACGGTCATTTCCATTTTCATCGCTTCGACGATGATGACGGGGTCGCCAGCGGCGACCAATTGGCCGGGTGCGACGAGGATCTTCCAGACATTTCCCGTCATCGTCGCAAAGACGCCGTCGCAACCGGCCGGTATCGCATCGTCGTTTGAGGCAACCGCGCTCTCCGGCGCTACGAACGTATCGAGGCCGCGTTGCTTCCAGTCCTGCCGCTCGGCTTCGAAAGCCTTTTGGCGGCGCGTTTCAAAAGCCGAAATGCCTGCACTATTGGCGGCGCAAAAACGGATATGCTCTGCAAGCGAGAATTGCGTCTCTTCGATACGCAGTGGATAAGCGCCGTGCGGAAAGGCTTCGCGCGCTTCGGCAAGTTCGGCCGCATCGACCGGGAAGAACCGGATCTGATCAAAAAATCGTAGAAGCCAAGGCGTGCCTGGGTGGAACGCCGGCGTTGTCCGCCATGAATTCCACATCTGGATGGTTCGGCCGAAAAGCTGGTAGCCCCCCGGTCCCTCCATGCCATAGACGCACAGATAGGCGCCGCCGATGCCGACGGCATTTTCCGGCGTCCAGGTCCGCGCCGGATTATATTTGGTCGTGACCAAGCGGTGTCGCGGATCGATCGGCGTTGCGACCGGCGCGCCGAGATAGACATCGCCGAGGCCCAGCACCAGATAGTTCGCCGCAAAGATGATGGCGCGCACATCATCGACGGAATCGAGACCGTTGATGCGGCGGATGAACTCGATGTTGGATGGGCACCAGGGGGCATCCGGCCGCACGAGCTCCTGATATTTGCGCATGGCGAGCTGGACCGACGCATCGTTCCAGGAAAGCGGCAGATGTACGATTCGACTCGGCAGCACGACCTCTTCCGCCGCCGGCAAGTCGTCCTCGATCCGGGCGAGTGTATCGAGAAGCCGAAATCGGGTGAGAGAGCGACTGTCGTAGTGAATCTGCAAGGATCGGATGCCGGGCGTCAGATCGATCACGCCCGGCAAAGCCTCGCGCTGCAGCGCCTCATAAAGCAATTGAACCCGGCAGCGCAGCGCGATGTCGAGCGTCATCGGGCCGTATTCGACCAGGACGTAATCCTCGCCGGCGCGACGGTAGATGACAGGGACTGGCCCGCGCTCGTGCCGCCCGACGATGGCAGAGCCAGCCTCGCGGCGGGCCTTCAAGACCGTCGGCGCGTCGACCGGATCTTGCGGCTGCGGGACCGGGTGAAACCGCAGACGATCGCCCGGCTTCATCTGACCGATTTTCCAGAGCTCCTCCGCGGCGACCACGCCGGGGCAGACAAAGCCGCCGAGGCTCGGTCCGTCGGGGCCGAGAATGATCGGCATGTCGCCGGTGAAATCGATCGCTCCTATGGCATAGGCGTTGTCGTGCAGGTTTGACGGATGCAGCCCCGCCTCGCCGCCGTCGCTGCGGGCCCACTCGGGTTGCGGGCCGATCAATCGCACGCCGGTGCGCGCGCTGTTGAAATGCACCTCATATTCGGCTGAGAATAATGTCGCGATGTCCTTCTCGGTGAAAAAGTCCGGCGCCCCGTGCGGGCCATAGACAATGCCGACGCGCCAATCATGCGTGAGCTCCGGCGGCGGCTCCGGCAATTGCGCAAGCGGCTGAGCCGCCGCGGCGTCGGCAATATGCAGCACGTCGCCCGGCCGCAGATTGCCGGTCGCGTGGCCGCCGAAACGGCCGAGGTCAAAGGTCGCGCGCGCGCCGAGAAAACGCGGCGCGTCGAAGCCGTGGCGTATCCCAAGATAGGTGCGCTGTCCCGGCCCCTCGATCGAACCGAGTGTCAAGACCTGTCCCGGCGCGACGGCGATCGGCGTCCAATAGGGCACCGGCACGCCGTCGAGCGACGCCACCATCCGGGCGCCGCCGAGAGCGATCAGCGCCTGCGCATTGAAGCGCAGGCTCGGTCCGCTCATTGTGCATTCGAGCGTCGCGGCATCGTCTGCATTGCCGAGAAGCCGGTTGACGAGCTGGTGCGAACGCGCATCCATCGGGCCGCTTGGCGGAATGCCGACCGCCCAATAGCCGAGCCGACCCGGCCAGTCCTGAAGGCTCGATTGGGCGCCCGGCACCAAGACTTCAACTGTCTGCGGCGCGAAGACGAATTGCGCGAGTGCGCCGGTGGTCATGCGGCCGGCGCGAAACGAAGCTTCGCTGGCGATCGCCGAAAGATAAGACAGATTGGTTTCGATGCCCCAGACGCGCGACGCCGCGAGCGCAATCTGCATGGCTGCGAGAGCCGCTTCCCGCGAGGCTTCGTGTACGATGAGCTTGGCAAGCAGCGGATCATAATAGGGCGTCACTTCGGTCCCGGTCTCGATCCACCGATCGACGCGCACGGCCTCCGGGAAATGCACATCGGTCAGCAACCCGCTCGACGGCTGGAACTGACGCGCCGGGTCCTCGGCGTAGAGCCGCGCCTCGATCGCATGGCCCTTCGGAACGAGAGCGTCCTGCCGTGGCAGCACGAAATCTCCGGCCGCCTGACAGATCATCCATTCGACGAGATCGATGCCATAGACGGCTTCCGTCACTGGATGCTCGACCTGGAGGCGGGTGTTGACCTCGAGAAAATAGACTTCGTCGCGCTCCGTATCGTAGACGAACTCAACCGTGCCCGCCGACGCATAATTGACGGCACGACCGAGGGCGAGCGCCGCTTCGCGCAAATTCGCCCGCACTACCGCGGAGAGCCCCGGCGCCGGGGTCTCCTCGATGACCTTTTGGTTGCGTCGCTGCAGAGAGCAATCGCGTTCGCCGATTGCCACGACGCCGCCTTTGCCGTCGCCGAAAATCTGCACCTCGACATGGCGCGCACTGGCGACGTAGCGCTCCAGATAAAGCCGGGCATCCCCGAAACTCTTGCCCGCCATGCGCTGCACGGCTTCGTACTTTTGCGCAAGGGCATCGGGTCCTTCGCAGAGCTGCATTCCGATGCCGCCACCGCCGGCGGTGCTTTTCAGCATGACCGGGTAGC
>JAJXZN010000103.1 GCA_021780015.1 Pseudomonadota bacterium | reverse complement strand
ATCGAGCGTCAGGTCGACCTGCGCCGTGTCGCCCCAATCCTTGACCTGCCAGCCGCGCAAGGCGCCCGCTTTCGGCGACACGAGCGCGGTGGTCGCGCCGGCGGCATCGAGCGCCTTGCGCGGCTCCTGCAATTCGGCTTGCTCGAACCCGTCCGTCGCGAGAATGGCGACCTTCAATCCCTTCAGCGCATCCTGAGCCATCATGTCTCTCCAAAGCTTGGCGCCGGGCATCGCCGGATGAGCGGCGGGCGGCGCGAGTCGAGTGCGAGTCGAACGCTCGCTGAGCTAGGTCACGCCGGGCCGGCGTCAAGACAAACGAGGCTAAAGCTGCGGCGCCGAATCGTCTAAGCGGAGCCGTTGGGCGAGCCGGAAAAGCAAGTTCCTAAAATATCGTAAGTAGAAATAGCAATAGCCGCGCTGCGACGGGAAATTTGAACGCAATCCGGCGCTTACGACACATTTGCTGCGGCACTTTGACCAATCCGCCGAGGCTTGTACCTCACTATTGCCGCATAGGTTGCCTTTTATGAACACATTGTAACAATCAATACGCACCCTTCGGTAACCACCAGAAAGGGTGACGTGTTGAACGCAACGAAAATAACGCTTTTGGTCGCTTCTCTTCTTGCGCTGTCCTTCCAAACTGCCTCGGCGCACACGCGCCATCATTTCCATCATCATTTCGGTCAGCATTTGAGTCTGAGCGGCGGGTCTTTGATCACCGCGTCCTATTATCAGTCCGGCTATCGGACCGCCTCGGGGGAGCGTTTCAATCCCAACGGCTTCACCGCCGCGCACCGCAGCCTGCCCTTCGGCACGCGCCTGCAGGTGACCAATCCCCGCACCGGCCGCAGTGTCGTGGTGCGCATCAATGACCGCGGCCCGTTCGTGCGCGGCCGCAGCCTCGATCTCGCCCGCGGCGCCGCCTTCGCGATCGGCATGCGCGGCACCGGCGCGGTGCGCATCGCCATCCTCGGCCGCGGCGCGACCTATGCGTCCGCCGCGCCGGCGCCGGCCAATGCGGATCGCTGGTATGCCGAGGCGCGGCATGAGCCAGCCCGGCCCTACGGCTGGCGCAGCGCCGCCAGCGCGCCTTCGCCGAAGATCGAGGGCTCAAACCTCAATCGCGTCCTGGCGGACAGCACGCCGATCCAGTCCACCTGGCGGGATTGAGCTGGCGGGACTGACCTCACAAGCTTCGTAGCGGCCCGGAAGGGTCGCTGCGGAGGGCTAAAAGAGGGGAATAAGAATTCCAAAAACGGATTTTTAACTGGAGACGATGTTCGCGAACCTAAATCGTTATCGGTATCAATCTCTGCTGCCGTAAAGAATGCCAGCAAAGGCGGCGACGCCAGGGCCGACCGGCGTTGACGGCGTCGCTTCGTATAATTGAGAACGAGCGTAGGCACCATGGTTGTGAGCCGAATGCTGCCTAAATCTAGCTCCGCCTTACTAGTATATTTGAAAGAACGAATGATACGTATTTCGGCGATTCGGTTTTCCGGCTAACGCGTATGACCAAACTAACTGCAATCGATCTGTTCTAAGAGCCGCTAGGGCATCAGCGCCAAGATCGATGATCTGGCCGGTTGGCTAACCGGCAAACGCGAATATCTCTGGGTGCGCGGATCCAGCGTTATGGCCGCGGAACTTAAACACTGGCGTCGCTGGGATGAAATTGAGCGAGGCGGCGAGCCTTGGCCGACAGACGGACGAACGCGCGTCAATGGCGCGCTGTCAGGACAAAGATTGCAGCGCCGTGGATTAAGCGAGGGTTAGCGACCGGGGTGAATAAGCCGATTGCGAACTGAATTTAGATCGTCCGTCACTTCGACGCGATCGCCGTTGCCGAATTCGATTATGGTCCCGCCGTTATCCGACAGGCTTGCTCGGATGAGCCGGATCTTGTCCGGGTCGATCCAGATTTCTTCTTCTGAAGCGGTTTCCGTGAACTGAAAAAGGCGCATGGATTTTTCCTCCGACCGTCGCCTATGGCCCCGCATCCGTGGCAGGTCAAGTTTGACCGAGATATGCGCTTGTGTGATGAACCCCGTAGGTGATGTATCGGCCTCGACGCTCGCGATCACAACGGGCGCCTTCGCCGCCTCGATAAGACGCTTGCCAAAGTGATGATGCCCGCTGCTTCACCGAATGACTTAGCCCGACGTGCTTAGGCTAGTTTAGAAAGTTGATCCGCTTTGGGCCTGAACAGGTGCCTTCTGAGCATATTATCCGCGTACTCCAAACCTTGTTCACTGAGGGCACAAACTCGGTTTTGCTCAAGGTCGCCGAATTGCTTCAAATGGTTGGAGCACATGGCGTTCAAGTAGACCAATGCGCCTAGCCTGAGCGCTTGAACGTTTGCAACCAATGGCGACGGAGGAGGGAGATAATAAAGTTGATTCACATTCCCCTTGCACACGTTGACAATCAGGCTTCTGGCTTCGTCCATACGTGATGCAGCCTGGTATTTGTGAGCAAAATCTTCTATAAATATAAGAGGAACTCCGACCACGAATTCATTGAAATCGCGCTCGTTTGCCACGTCGCATTCGTGCGTGAGAACAAGGAACATTCCCTGTAACGCCTTGAAGCGCTCCGTCTCACTATCGTACGAGGCATAAGAAGTATCCTTATAAAGGACGCCAGCGCCGATCGATAAATCTGCAGATTGCCCGTAAATTTTACCCGCAATATCGCCAAGGCTTTTCAGGGCGAGATTACAAAGCTCATCGGCGAATTCGCTCATTCACGTTATCAAAACTCGTAGAGAAGTTTCGACCCTGCATAAAGCGCTGACATCAGCAACTTATGATCATCTTGCGTGATTTCTTGAGCGGATGCAGAAGCTTCCACCGCCGGCTCAACCGCGATCGTGATAGGTTGGTTACCAAAACTATCATCCAGTGCGTAGCTGGCGAGGTCATGGATGATTAAATTTCTCGCGGTCGCGCCGAAGGCATGGCCGCAAATCAAAGGCATGGTTAGCCGGTTTACGTATTCGATCACAGTCGGTGCGCCAGCCAATTTGCCGATTGCGACTGATAGCCCGTCCAAGCTCCGCTCAAGCGCAGAGACATACCCTTGATATTTGTACGCCCCACCAAGCCATTTGCTCTCGATCACAGCAGCTATCGCATCGGCCTGTGAACGGCACACCACAAAGTCGGAGTCACGTGTATACCGCGGCCTGGCGGTCGGCGAGCCCTTGCATTCGACACCGAAAAACATGTCCCACAAGGACTCGTCTGGCCGCTCCTGCGGGATGACCGAAGCCTGGTCAGTTCCATAGGACGTTATAAAAGTCACTGTCTTAGCTCCCAAAGACGAATTCTAGCGACGAACTCATCCAAAATTAGGGCTTCAAGATCTTGCTTAAGGCCGAGGTGCATTTCGTCGAGCTTTTTTCCTAATATAGTGCTGTCTAGAACATTTTCGGGGTCGAGGGGGTCTAGAAAACGCTCTTCGCGAGCCAGCCTCATATTTATTACGCGGACGATGCCTTCCTCTGGCGTCAGCCCCTTTGCCTGATCCAGGGCATCTAGGGAAATTTGACGAAGTTGCTTGTGCGAGGCTGTCCCCGCAAAGTACGAGCCCGTATGGCAGTGCCAAAGATCTGACGCCGAAAAAATATGTTCTGCTACGTAAACGTTAGGCCTCTTTACCAGCTTTGCCGGGTTCGCTTCTGTTGAGGGGCCATCGAATATAAATCGGTCGAGGTACTCCAGTCTTAAGCTCGAGACTGCCACGACGCCATTTAATGTTGCCAAAGTCGGCCCGAATAATGGGACAAGGCGAGACAGCTGGTGCGTCCAAGGGATATATTTCCATGATCTATAGTAAATCGCAGCCTGCTCGACCTGCAATTGCTCGATAACCTTGGTCGGCGGCATTTCACCGGGAGCAACGTTTTGCTCGACTGAGTTATAGATACGACCGCCTATACTGGAGGCGGCAAGCTGAAAGCCCTGCGTTCCAGCGCTCACCGCAATCGGAACGCCCTTGGTCAGATGACGACTTCTAAGGCCCGCCGCAAACGCTAGCGGCTCGGTAAGTTCAAGCACCTTTTTGAAAAGCAAATCGGGCAGCGGCTCCGCGAAACTGATTGCCACCGCCATAACGTCAATGGCGTTATCTTCGTGGAGAGGCCTCCACTGAGCCGACGTCGCTTCCACCGAGCCGTCCTTGACAAAGCAGCTAATTGAATACGGAGAAGTTCGTTAACAAACGAGCCTATTCGGGGCAATAGCTCCCTCTTTGAGATCCTTAACGCGGGAACGCGATTCTACATAGTTCAAAGGGATGCTTCGGGCATTTGCTAAGTCGAGAGGCGCTTGGCTGGCGAAGCGGAATCGGCGTTAGGCCAACGGCTATGAAGATCATAAGCAAGCCGGAAATTTACGATAACTCGCTGATTTCGGTGGTGCCGCAAGAGGGATTCGAACCCCCGACCCCCTCATTACGAATGAGGTGCTCTACCAGCTGAGCTATTGCGGCGCCCCGGGCGGATTGGCCGGCGCCTCTCTTATGCCGGTTGCGGCCGATTTGGCAACCGCGCCGGCCGCTCTTTATGGAAAGCCGATTATGGAAAGCCGACGCGGTCGGCGGCGTCGGTCTCGTCCGCCTCGTCCGCCGTCCCCGGATCGTCGGGCGCCGCGGGCAGCGGGAAGATGACCTTTTGCTTGGCCGCCCCGCCATTATGGGCGGGCGTCTCGGCCTTGGGCGGCGGCAGGATTTCGGCCGCTGCCGCCGGCGCCATGCTATCGGCCTGCGGCGGCGCGGACATGTCCGGTGCGGCGAGCGCCGGCGCGGTCTCGGCTTGGGCGATCTCGGCCTGGGCGATCCAGGAATCCTCGGCCTCGATCGGCGCGCCGAGCCTGTCGGCGGGCTTCTCCCAGACGAAAGCGTCGAGCCGGCCAGTTGCCGGCGAGATCGGCGCCCATTGCGAGGCGATGATGCCGTCGGCGATCCACACCGGATCGCGCGGCGCGCGAGCGCTGCGGGCGAGCCATTCGCGCACCTTGCCGGCATCGCCCGTCTCGCGGTCTTCGAGCTCGGCCATGATGAGGCACATGCGCTGCGTCGGGCGCTGGTCCTCGCCGATGAGCGGCGCCATGGCTTCGCGCGCGGCAGCGAAGTCGCGCGCCGCTAGAGCCGCGCGGGCGACGAGGAGGCGGCTTTCGGGATCAGCCGGCTTGATCTTGGCGAGCGTGCGCGCCTTGGCGAGCCGGTCGGCATTGGAATCGCCGGCGCGCAGATTGAGATAGACCTCGGCGAGGTCGGGATGCGGCTGGCGCTCCCAGGCCGTCTCGACGGTCTTGGCGGCTTTGCGCAATTCGCCGCGGCGGGCGAGAATCCGTGCCAGGGCGACGCTGGCGGGGATCAAGTCGGGCGCCCGGTTCAGCGCCTTGCGGGCCAGCACCAAGGCCTGTTCCCATTCGGCTTGCGCTTCCTTTTCCTGCGCCAGCGCGGTTTCGAGCACGGCGCGCTGGCGCTCGCCCGTCGGCGTGTCGATCAATTTGGCGGCGATCTGCCGCTCGAGCACGGCGAGCGCCGCCTCCCATCGGCCTTCGGCGGCGCGATGGTCGAGCACGGCTTTGGTCGACCAGGAGAGCGGCGCGATCTTATGCGCCTCTTCGGCGAAATGCAGCGCCGCCGCCGGGTCGCCGCGCCGCTGCGCCTCGATATGCAGGCCGCGCAGGCCCAGCAGCTTGGTCGCCGGATCGAGGGTCAATTTGTTGAAGGCGGTTTCGGCCGCGGCGCGATCGCCGGAAAGCTGCGCCGCCTGGGCGCCGAGCAGCAGGGTCAGCGGCTCCTGGTCGAGATGCTTGCTCGCCTCGGTCGCCGATTTGCGGGCGAGATGCGCATCGCCGGCGCCGACGGCGATCATGCCGCGCGACAGCGCCGCATAGCCCTTTTCCTTGCGTCGCCGCTTCGCCCGCTGCGACAGCCGTGCCGGCACGTTCCACAAATACAGCAAGAAACCGAAGACGAGCGCGAGAATAAGCGCGATGCCGGCGGTGAGGCCGGCGGCGACCGCGACGCTCGTTTGGATATTATAGCCCTGCCAATTGAGCGAAATGTCGCCCGGATGATTGACGAGCCACGAGATCCCCAGCGCCGCGGCGGCGAGCAATAGAAGAAAGATCAGAACGCGGATCATCGACCTACTCGTGTTACGGGCCGGCTAGGCTAGCACAAGATCACCGGCGCCAAAGCCTGCGGCCGGCGCGGCCAGCATGCGCCAACTCCCCGCTCCGCTCAAGATTTCGCCTTGCCGAGGCTCGCCAGCGTCTCGGCTTCGATCGCCCGCGCGGCGGCAATCGTATCGAGCCGCGCTTTCGCCGCCGTGCCGAAGGCCTGCGATTTGGCTCTCGCGGCGGCGGGAAGCGCCGTCCATTGCTGATAGGCGGTCTCGACCGAACCGGCATCGAGCGCGTTCTGGATGCGCGTCACCTGCGCGGCAAGGCTGTCGCCACTCGTCTCGCCGATCTTGCGGATGCGGACGAGGCCTTGCGCGTCCTTCATCAAACGGTCGAGGAAGCCGTGCGCCGCCGGCGCCGGTGCGGTGGCGAGGATCGCGTCGGTCTCGGCCGCGAATTGCTTGGCGAGCGCGCCGGGCGTGGCGACGCCGGTGCCGGCCGCCGGCATAAGCCGCGCGAGTTCGGCCTCGCCGACGCCGCGGGCGGCGAGCGCCGTCAGGTCTTCCGCGAAGGGCGCGCCGGCCTCGGCCTTGCGCAACAGGCT
>JAJXZN010000004.1:5133-6751 GCA_021780015.1 Pseudomonadota bacterium | reverse complement strand
GCCCCTGCCGAAGTCGCCAAGGTCGTCATGGACGAGGAACAGCGCCGCATCGAGGTGGTGGTGCCCGATGATCAGCTGAGCCTCGCGATCGGCCGGCGCGGCCAGAACGTCCGCCTCGCCTCGCAGCTCACCGGCTGGGACATCGACATCCTCACCGAGGCCGAGGAATCCGAGCGGCGGCAGAAGGAATTCGTCGAGCGGACCAACACCTTCATGAACTCGCTCGATGTCGACGAAGTCGTCGGCCAATTGCTGGCCTCCGAAGGCTTCCGTTCGGTGGAAGAACTGGCCTTTGTCGAGCCGTCCGAACTCGCCTCGATCGAGGGCTTCGACGCCGACACGGCGGCGGAGATCCAGAACCGGGCGCGCGAGCATCTCGCCAAGGTCGAAGCCGAGCTCGAAGCCAAGCGCAAGGAACTCGGCGTCGCGGATGAATTGCGCGAAATCGACGGCCTCAACACCGCCATGCTGGTGAAGCTCGGCGAGAACGACGTCAAGACTGTCGAGGACTTGGCCGGTTGCGCGACCGACGATCTCGCCGGCTGGAGCGAGCGCAAGGACAACGAGACGGTCAAGCATCTCGGCTATTTCGACGGGATGGAGGTGTCCCGCGACGAAGCCGAGACGCTGATCATGAAGGCGCGCGTCAAAGCCGGCTGGATCGACGAATCGGCGCTGCGTGCGCCGGAGGCCGAGGCGGCCGAGGCAGCCCCGGCGGAGCACGAATAGGAGCGGCGGATTGGGCCGAGACAGCAAAGCCGAGCTTCAATCCGAGCGAACCTGCATCGTCACGCGGGCGAAGGGCGCGCCGGAGAGCCTGCTGCGCTTCGTCCGGGCACCCGACGGCGCCGTCGTGCCGGATTTGCGGCACAGGCTGCCGGGCCGCGGCGTCTGGGTGACGGCCGACGCCAAGACGGTCGCCCAGGCGGTCAAACGAAAAGCCTTCGCCCGCGGCTTCAAGGCGGAGGTGAAGGTTTCGGAGGCTTTGCCGGACGAAGTCGCGGCGCTGATGCAGCGGGACTGCCTGCAGACCCTCTCGCTGGCCAAGAAGGCTGGCCTGAGCGTCTCGGGCTTCGCCAAGGTCGAGGCCGCGGCCCAGGCAGGCACCATGGCGGCCCTGATCAACGCGAGCGACGGCAGCGCCGACGGCAGCCGCAAGTTGCGCCAGGCCTTGCGCCGCGCCGCGCTCGAGGTTCCGGAAATTAATCTCTTCACCGAGGCGCAATTGAGCTTGGCACTCGGCGGCGCAAATGTGGTACATGCTGCGCTCACGCGCGGCACGCTGGCCGAGAGCTTCCTTTCGCAATGCCGGCGGCTGGAACTTTATCTTTCCCCGGTCGCAAACGCAGAGACGCTGGCCGAGGGCGGATTTTCGGCCCCGGCCGATACAAGCATGAGGTAACAGCGGCTTAAACGTGATAGCATCCCGATCCTGCCTTGCAGGTGGGCTTGGGAAAAACGACATAGACGGATGAAAAGCCGCCCGGCAGGGCGCCTCGCGGACGACGCGAGCCATGTCAGGCCCCGCTGTCAGGCCCCGCTTGCGGCCGCAGGGCACCGGGGCCGAGCCGGCCTTAGCGCCGGCTTTTGGTTATGATCTCGCTTAAGCTTTGGATTG
>JAJXZN010000004.1:4133-5123 GCA_021780015.1 Pseudomonadota bacterium | reverse complement strand
GGATTGGGACAGAATGACTGACTCGAAAAACCCTGGCGACAGCACACTGACCGTCGCCCCGTCGAAAACCTTGTCGCTGAAACGACCGGTGGAATCGGGGATCGTGCGGCAGAGCTTTTCGCACGGCCGCACCAAGGCGGTCGTCGTCGAAAAGGTGAAACGCCGGGCGCTTGGACCGGGCGAGACGCATGCGCCGGCGCCTCCTGCCGCGCCAGCACCTGCACCCAATCCGCCGGCGCAGGCCCGCACGCCGCACCATCCCGCCCAGCCGGAGCGCACGCGCCCCGAGCCGCAGCGCCAGGCAGCGCGCGGCGGCAGCGGCGTCGTGCTGCGCACCCTGACCGAGGAAGAGCAAGAGGCCCGCGCCCGCGCCTTGTCGGGTGCCCGCGAACGCGAGGAGGAAGAGCGCCGCCTCGCCGCCATCGAAGCCAAGGCCCGCGAGGAGCGTGAGACCCGCGAACGGGCGGAACGCGCCGCCGCCGAAGAGCGCAAGCGCGAGGAAGAGGCGCGCCGCGCGCATGATGCCGAGACGAAGCGCAAATCGGAGCAGGAAGCCAAGCGTCGGCTCGAAGTCGGCGGTCCGCCGCCGGCGCCCGCTCCGGCTGCGCCCGCGGCGCGCAAGCCGCTCGGCCTGACGCCCGCCGCAGCGCCGCTGACGGCCCGCGCGGCGACACCGCAGGAAGAAGAAGAGGCCAAGCGGATCATCCGCCGGCCGGGCCTGCCGACGAAGGTCGTGCTGCCGCGCCCGACGCGCGGCGGCGAGCAGAAGAACCGCGGCCGTCTCACCGTCGCCAGCGCGACCGGCGAGGAGGATGAGCGCACCCGTTCGGTCGCCGCGTTCCGCCGCCGCGTCCAACGCCTCAAGGGCCATGTCGCCGAGCAGAAGGAAAAGCTGTCGCGCGAAGTCATCCTGCCCGAGACGATCACCATCCAGGAGCTCGCGAACCGCATGTCGGAGCGCGGCGTCGACGTGATCAAGCTGCTCATGCG
>JAJXZN010000004.1:0-4123 GCA_021780015.1 Pseudomonadota bacterium | reverse complement strand
GATGGCCAAGATCACCGATGTGATCGATGCCGATACGGCCGAGCTCATCGCCGAGGAATTGGGCCATACCGTCAAGCGCGTCGCCGAATCCGACGTCGAGGAAGGCCTGTTCGACACGCCCGACGCCGACGCGCATCTGCTGCCGCGCCCGCCCGTCGTCACCATCATGGGCCATGTCGACCACGGCAAAACCTCACTGCTCGACGCCATCCGCCACGCGAATGTCGTCTCCGGCGAGGCCGGCGGTATCACCCAGCACATCGGCGCCTATCAAGTGACGGCGCCGAGCGGCCAGCTCGTCACGTTCATCGACACCCCCGGCCACGCCGCCTTTACGGCGATGCGCGCCCGCGGCGCCAAGGTGACCGATATCGTCGTGCTCGTTGTCGCAGCGGACGACGGCGTCATGCCGCAGACGATCGAGGCGATTACGCATGCCCGCGCCGCCGGCGTGCCGATCATCGTCGCCATCAACAAGATCGACAAAGCCGACGCCAAGCCGGAGCGGGTGCGCGCCGAACTGCTGCAATATGAAGTGCAGGTCGAGTCGCTCGGCGGCGAGACGCTCGAAGTCGAAGTCTCGGCCACACAGAAGCTCAATCTCGACAAGCTGCTCGATGCCATTTCGCTGCAGGCCGAGGTGCTCGACCTCAAGGCCAATCCGGACCGGCCGGCCGAAGGCACCGTGATCGAGGCGCGGCTCGACCGCGGCCGCGGCCCGGTGGCGACCGTGCTTGTCCAGCGCGGCACGCTGCGCACCGGCGACATCATCGTCGGCGGTTCGCAATGGGGCCGGGTGCGGGCACTCATCGACGACAAGGGCGACACGAAGGACAGCGCCGGGCCTTCGGCGCCGGTCGAGGTTCTGGGTTTCAACGGCTCGCCCGAGGCCGGCGACCGCGTCGCCGTCGTCGAGACCGAGGCGCGGGCGCGCGAGATCACCGAATATCGCGAACGCCAGAAGCGCGAGAAGGCTGCCGCCCGCGGCACCGGCGCGCGCAGCTCGCTCGCCGACATGATGAGCCAGTTGAAGGCGGCTGGCCGCAAGGAATTCCCGCTGGTCATCAAGGGCGATGTGCAAGGCTCGGTCGAGGCGATCGTCGCGACGCTCGAAAAACTCAACACCGACGAGGTCGCCGCACGCGTGCTGCACGCCGGAGTCGGCGGCATCACCGAATCCGACGTGACCTTGGCGGAAGCTTCGCACGCCGTGGTGATCGGCTTCAACGTCCGCGCCCACAAAGAAGCGCGAAGCCTTGCCGAACAGGCGGGCATCGAGATCCGCTATTACAACATCATCTACAATCTCGTGGATGACGTAAAAGCGGCGATGTCCGGCCTGCTGCCGCCGACTTTGCGCGAAGAAATGCTCGGCAATGCCGTCATCCTGGAGGTGTTCAACATCTCCAAGGTCGGCAAAGTGGCGGGCTGCCGCGTGACGGACGGCACGGTCCAGCGCGGCGCCAATGTGCGTTTGATCCGCGACAATGTCGTTGTCCACGAAGGCAAGCTATCGACATTGAAGCGCTTCAAGGACGAAGTGAAGGAGGTTGTCGCCGGGCAGGAATGCGGCATGGCCTTCGAGAGTTACCAGGACATGCGCGTCGGCGATGTGATCGAGTGCTACAATGTCCAGGAGATCAAGCGGAGCTTGTAAGGCGCACGCTCCCGAGGGGCTTGAATATCCGCGCCGGATTTATCCCCACAACGACAAGAAGCGCCCGCCGCTCTGCGGCGGGCGAAGCGAAGGGCATTAAAGAAAATGTCAAGACTGCATCATAATGGCGGCGAGCCGTCGCAGCGCATGCTGCGCGTCGGCGAAATGATCCGCCATACCGTATCCAACCTTCTGAGCCGCGGCGCAATTAACGACCCCGTGCTCGAAGGCCATGTCGTGACCATCCCCGATGTGCGCATGAGCCCCGATCTCAAGCTCGCGACCGTCTATGTCATGCCGCTCGGCGGCAAGGACATGGACGAAGTGCTCACCGCTTTCGACCGCAACAAAAAATTTCTGCGCGGCGAGATCGCCCATTGCGTCAACTTGAAATTCGCCCCGGACCTCCGCTTCAAGCCGGACCAGAGCTTCGACTGCGGCGCGCGGATTGACGCGCTGCTCGACTCGCCGCAAGTCAAGCGCGATCTCGTCAAGACACCAGAGAACTGATGAACGCACCTCGCTCCAAGCGCGCCGAGATCAATGGCTGGGTCGTGCTCGACAAACCCGTCGGCGTGACCTCGACCCATGCCGTTGCCCGGCTGAAGCGCGTCTTCAACGCCAAAAAGGCCGGCCACGCCGGCACGCTCGACCCGCTCGCCTCGGGTGTGTTGCCGGTCGCCTTCGGCGAGGCGACGAAGACCGTGCCCTTCGTGCAGGACGGCGAGAAGGCCTATCGCTTCACCATCCAATGGGGCATCGAGACGGATTCGGATGATGCCGACGGTCAGATCGTCGGGCGCTCTGAGGCACGGCCGGAGACTGCGGCTATCCTGGCGGCGCTGCCCCACTTCACCGGCACGATCCTGCAAACGCCGCCGGCCTTTTCGGCGATCAAGATCGCCGGTGAGCGCGCCTATGACATCGCCCGCGATGGCGAGATGCCGGACCTACAGCCGCGGCCGGTGACCATCCATGAGCTGGCGCTTGTCGCGATCGGCGCGGACGAAGCGACCTTCGAGGCGCGCTGCGGCAAGGGCACGTATGTGCGCGCCATTGCCCGCGATCTCGGCCGGATGCTCGGTTGCCTCGGCCATGTTTCGGCGCTGCGGCGCACGCGCGTCGGCCCGTTCGGCGAAAGCGAGGCGGTGCCGCTGGCGCAGATCGAAGATGCATCGGTGCCGGATGCCATGCGCCGGGTCGAGGCCGGCCTTTTGGAATTGCCGCAAATCGTCGTCGATCGCGATTCCGCCGCACGGCTGCGGCGCGGCCAGGCGGTCCTGCTGCGCGGCCGCGACGCGCCCGGGGATGGCGTGGCCTACGCGTGTTGCGGCGGCGTCGTCGTTGCCGTCGGCGCGGTCGAGCGCGGCGAATTGGTGCCAGGCCGCGTCTTCAATCTGCCGTTCTGAGCAAGGCAGGCCGGCCTTCGGCCGCGAGCAGCACATCGGACTCGTCTTTCAGGGCGACGCCGGTAAGCTTGCGCTTCAAAGCCTCGTCCACCAGCCATGCAAGCTTGAAAGCCGCGAGATCGTGCACGAGGCCCTCATAACGAACGTTCGAAATGCAATTGCGCTCGCCATCGTTACGGCCAGGCTTCGGATTGTAAGTGAGATAAATGCCGAGTGAGTCCGGCGACGATAGGCCGGGCCGCTCGCCGATGAGCACGATCACCGCGCGCGCCTTGAGCAGCTGGCCGATTTCGTCAGCGAGCGCGACGCGCGCCTGGCTGGCGACGACGACGGGCGCGACGCGCCAGCCCGCCCGCTCGATATACGGCTGGAACGCGGCAAGCAAAGGCGCCGTCTGGGTATGGACCGCGGTTGCCGACAGGCCGTCGGCCACGACGATCGCCAGATCGCACGGTTTGCCGCCCTGTTCGATCAGCAGCACGCGGCTCTGGGGACTAAGCGAACGCCCCCAATCGGGACGGCGCAGATAGCTCGCGCGATCCGGCGCAGCGCTCGCGACGCAGAGGGCGGCAAAGCCGAGCTTCTGGATCTCGGCTTCGATCTTCTCGTGATCGAACGGCGTATGCACCGCATCGCGGGCGCGGGCATGAGCGAGCGAAAACTTCAGCACTTCCCGGGTCGGCAGCGAGGCGCCGGCGCGGCCGAGGGCGATGCGCGCCTGAGTCGTGCGCGACAGGTTCTTCCAGAAATCCTCGACGACCGGTGGCCGCATCTCAGCCCTCGTGCCAAGCAATGAGCGGATGCGCGGTCTCCTGTCGCAAGAGCCGCCCGTCGGCGCCGGTGATCCGCATGCGCGCGAGCCAGGCATCGAACTCCGGCGCGCGCTTCAAGCCGAAGACGTCGCGCAAATAAAGCGCATCGTGGAACGAAGTCGACTGGTAATTCAGCATGACGTCATCGGCGCCCGGAATGCCCATGATATAGGCGAGCACGGCCGCGGCCAGCAGTGTCATCAGATTATCCATGTCGTCCTGATCGGCTTCGGCATGGTTGGTGT
>JAJXZN010000159.1 GCA_021780015.1 Pseudomonadota bacterium | reverse complement strand
CGGCGACGGCGGTGTCGCCCAGCATCGTCTCCGGCCGCGTCGTCGCGACGACGATATAGGTCGACGGATCGTCCGCATTGAAGGCTTTGTCGGCCAGCGGATAGCGCAAATGCCAGAGGTGGCCCTTCTCCTCCTTCTGCACGACTTCGAGGTCGGAGATGGCGGTGAGCAGCTTCGGATCCCAATTGACGAGGCGCTTGTCCTTATAGATCAGCCCTTCGCGATAGAGCTGCACGAAGACTTTGACGACCGCCCGCGATAGGCCCTCGTCCATCGTGAAGCGCTCGCGCGACCAGTCGCAGGAGGCGCCGAGGCGCTTCAACTGATTGACGATCGCGCCGCCCGATTCCTCTTTCCAGCGCCAGACCTCTTCGAGGAATTTCTCGCGCCCCATGTCGCGGCGGCCTTCTTTGCCGCGCTCCGCCAATTGCCGTTCGACGACCATTTGCGTGGCGATGCCGGCGTGATCCGTACCCGGCTGCCAGAGCACGTCCTTGCCGCGCATGCGCTCGAAGCGGCAGAGGATATCCTGCAGCGTATTGTTGAGCGCGTGGCCCATATGCAGCGAGCCGGTAACATTCGGCGGCGGGATGACGATGGTGAAGGTCTCTGCCCCTGCCCGCTCGGGCCGGGCGGCGCGAAATGCGCCCGCCTCTTCCCACAGCGCCGAAATCCGCCGCTCCACCTGTGCAGGGTCGAAGGTCTTGTCCATTATCCGAAATACCGAAGCCGCCGGCGCCGACGCGCCAGCACGAGCCGCCTAAAAGCCCAAGCGGCGCCGCGAAGTCAACGCGGGGATGAGGGGCGCTCTGGAGATCAGCGGCCGCCGCGCGCGACGCGCTCGATCTCGGCGCGGACAAGCCGCTCGACCAAAATCGGCAGATTGTCGTCGAGCCACGCCTTGAGCATCGGCTTCAGCACTTCGCGCACCATTTCGCCCAAGAGGTCGTTCGACTGCAGAAAGCGGCTCGCGATCAGCGTATTGAAGGCGTTCGCCACCATGGCGTCGGTGGCTGGGGATACGAGCGCTTCCTCTGCCGCCGGTTGCGGCAAGGGCGCCGACCGCGGCCCCGGCGCGATGCGGCGCGGGTTCTCGCGCCGTTCGGGCGGCGGCGATTCGGCGTTGGCGCGCGGCGCGACCGGCTCGCGCGGATAGACGGGCCGTTCCGGCACCGGCGCGCGCGAGGGCAAAGGCCGGAATTCGCGTCCCGGCACGAAGTCGAAGCTGGCGCGCAGAGGCGGCGGCGCCGCGGGATCGGGTGCCGGCGCGGGCGTAGGCGGGGCCGCGGCCGGAAGATCCGTCCAGGCATCGAGATTAGGGGCTTCCTCATCCGCGGGCGAAGCCACGGCATCGCTCGTCGCGACCGGCGCAACGACCGCCGCCGACGGAGCCGGCGCAGCGCCGGCGGCAGCATCCGTTGTGGAACGGGGCAAGCCTTGATCATCGGCAATGATTCGGCGGATAGACGCGAGAATTTCTTCCATCGAGGGCTCGTAGGCCTTTCGCTCGGCCGCGATTCTGTCCTGCGAAAGGGCGTTGGGCGCATTCATGGCCGTTGACGCTTTCTGCTCAGATGGGGCATGCCGCGCAGCGGATCATCGGCCCCAAATCAGTTCGACTCAATTAGACCGCAAGTCGCCTGATTTCGATAGGCCTTATTTTGATTTTCACCGGGCAGATCGTGCGCGCCACGTCACAAATCGCTCAACGTCCGTCGGGCGTGCGCAGACCAAACCACTTGTCCTTGACCTGATTGAAGTGGACCGTCGGGTCATAACGCACGACATCGAGGCCAAGCGAATCGGCCGACAATTGGCCGACCGCCGCCAAGGTCGCATACGAGGCAACGACTCGGTCGCGCTGCGCCGAGACAAGACTGACGCGCGCGTTCAGCAAGGTCTGCTGAGCGTTGAGCACGTCGAGCGTCGTACGCTGGCCGACGCGCGCCTCCTCGCGTACACCTTCAAGCGCGATTTCGGCCGATTTGACCGCCGCCTGGTCGGAGACGATCACGGCTTTGGCCGAATCGAGCAGGCCCCAATTGGAAACCACCAATGCGCGCACTTGCGTGCGCTGCAAATCGGCCTGCAATTCCGCCTGCGACAATTGTTCCTTGGCTTGGCGGACTTGCGCATCGACGTCGCCGCCGGTGTAGATCGGCACGGAGACTTCGCCGAGTATCGTCGCATTGAAGAGGCGCAGTCCCGGCTCGCCTTGTTCGTTGTAATTTTGCGCAACTTGGCCGTTGACCGTCACGGTCGGCATCAGCTGGCCTTCCATCAGCTTGACCTGCAGCTCTGCCGAATCGACCTGATGCAAAGCGGCCTGCACTTCGGGATGCTCCTGCAGGGCGACGGCGATCGCATCATTCAATGTATGCGGCAGCAGAGCCTCGACCGAGCGCGCCGGCTGAAGCCGCGTCGGGTCGATGCCGATCACTTGATGGTAATTGGCGATGCTCGTTTCGAGATTGGCGAGCGCCGTGAAATAGTCCGACCGCGCCGAAGCCAGGCTCGAGGCCGCCTGCGCCACATCGGTGCGCGTAACTTCGCCGACATTGAAGCGGTCGCGCGTCTGCCGCAATTGCTCTTCGAGCACGATGATATTGTTTTTGCGCAAGTCGAGAATGGCCGTGTCGCGCAAGACGTTCATGTAGGCCGTCGCGCCATTCTGCAGTACGCTTTCTTCGGTATTGCGCAAAGTCTCGCGCGCGCCGAGCACGTTGCTCTCCGCCTGGCGCACGCCATTGTAATTGCGATTGCCGTTGAAGATCGTCTGCGTCACCGTCACGCCGAGCGCGCCGGTATCGGTCGAGGCGCTGAAATTCGTGCCCGATGTTGCCCCGCCGCCTAAGCCGATCAGCGGCGAAATCACGGTGCCCGGTTCATGCAGCGCGAGATTGCTGTAGCCGAATTGCCCCGTCGCGGTGACCGTTGGGCGATAGGCCGAGGTGGCGCGCGGAACGTTCTCGTCCTGCGCCCGCACACCGGCCCGCTGCTGGTTGAGGTCCGGATTGCTCTGATAGGCGCGCGCCAGAGCGCTCGACATGGTCTCGGCGCGGGCGCCGGAGACGGCCGTGGCTGCAAGAGCCACGACGGAAACAGCGACGATCGCCGACGCCTGAGCGCCGGCGCAAGAAGCAAGGCAGCGGCCCTGATCACGCGAGGCACGCCGGCCGGTCCGAAACCAGCTTTTGATCAACCTTGAGCTCCAACATTGCTTCGATACGAAGCGTGCAGCAGACCGACAATCGGCCCAATCCGCGACCCCTTCGGTATTAAGCCCCTCTCCGGCCCAGCGCCAAGCCTGTGGCGCCAGAAAGTGGCCGGGTGGCGCAAAAATGCGACACATCAAAGCGGTACGGATAGACGCGCAGTTTTGGTACGGATGGAGATCAATCCGGCGCGCGGATTAGAAGACAAACGCCGGCGCGGCGCGGAACGCGTCAAGGAGCGGGCCCGCGGCGTCGAACAGATCCCGCCGACTTACCGCGCCGGAATTTCTTTCGAAGAGAACCGCACGGCATGCATGCTGATTGGCTGCGCCCGGCGTCCGCCACAGCGCGATAAGTTTTCCACAATCGCGCAATTGCGCGCAGAGGGGATCGAGACGCGCTTCGACCGCACCATTGATGAAAATGACGTCGAACGGCGCCGCCGACGCTAAACCGTCATGGAGCGGGCCACCGAAGACAGGCACATTGCTGAAACCGGCCGCCGCCAGATTGGCTTTCGTCAACGCTTCGAGCTCAGGATCTGATTCGAGCGCGACGACCCTCTGCGCCAGGCCGGCCAGAATCGCAGTCGAATAGCCGGTGCCGGGGGCGACATCGAGAACCCGGTCGTCCGGCTTCACGCCGGCGGCCTGGATCATTCGCGCCAGCACCATCGGCGTCAGCAGGCGACGCCCTGCCGCGATCTTCAAAGCCGTGTCTGAATAAGCGAGGCCGCGCGCCGCCGCCGGCACGAAATTTTCCCGCGCCACGTCGAGAAACCGGGCGATGACCGCATGGTCGGTCACATCGAACGTCCGGATCTGGCATTCGACCATGGTCTGACGCAGTGTCGCGAAATCCCCTGCCGTTAAATCCGTCTGAAGCGCCATCACTCGCAGTCCTAACCTGTGCCGCGCGATCTCGCCGGCTTATAGGGCGCGCCCGAATGTCTGTCCATGCGGTGGCCGGACGCCCCGCCCTCAAGTTGCAAAGCCGCGGCCAAGATTTGCAAAGCCGCGGCCAAGATGCGACAGGTGACGCCCTCCAGCCAGGCCACCCGACTCTGAGGGGAAATGATGTCCGACGCCGCCCCGACCGAACATTTCGAGCATACCGAACATGCCGAACATGCCGCGCATTCCGGCGATCCGTTTTTGGCACTCGTCGCCGTCACGATCGCAATTCTGGCGGTGATCGCAGCTTTCATCGGCAGCCTTGAGACGATCGAGACGGCAGCGACAATCGACGCCAAGAACGAAGCGGTCCTCTTCCAGGATAAAGCGACCGACACCTGGAATTTCTACCAGGCCAAAAGCTTCAAGAAGAATCTCTATGAGGTGGCGGCCGTTCTGGCCGGCCCCGGCGCCAACGCCGACAATTTCAAGGCCCTCGCCAAGAAGAACGGCGACGACCAATTGTCGATCCAGCTTCAGGCCAAGACCGAAGAGGATATGACGGAGCAGAAATTACGCTCGAGCCAGAAGCACGAGCACCGCCATCAGATCCTGACCGTCGCGGTGACGCTGCTGCATATTTCGATCGCCATCGCCACGATCGCCATCGTCCGGCAGGGCGCACGCTGGCCCTGGTACACGGCCCTCGTTCTCGGGGCCTTGGGATGCATCGGCGCGGCCTATGCTTACGTTTAGGCAGCGCGCATCGGCGGCATCAGCGCGATACGATGGCCGGGGCTGACGTCGGCGGACCGATCTCGACCCAAACATTCTCGTCGCTCTGCGACTGGCGCTTGACGAAACGATAAGGGGTCGCGTCCCACGGCTTGATCGCGTCGGTGAGATTATCGAGCACGAACTCGCCGTGATTGGTCTTCACCGTCAGAATGGCGTGGCCTTCGTTGTTCTCGTCCTTAACCACGGTCATCAGCAGCGCCTGGCGGGGGAAGCCGAGCGCGATCAGCAGCCGGCGCTTGAAGAGCGCATAATCTTCGCAATCGCCCTTTCCGTCGGTCGGATAATCCCATTGATCGACGACATGCCAATGGTCCCAATCGGTGATCGGCGCGATCGTCGCATTGACCCATTTGTTGACGTGGTCGATCTGTTCGAAGGCCTTGGCCGAGAGATTGACGTCGAGGGGCGGCAATTGTCCGTGATCGCATTCGCCGGCGTAGCGGCGGCAGAAGTCGACCCAGCCGTAAGGCACGCTGGTGGTATCGCCGATCGCGGCATAGCTTGCGGTGGCGATCCGGGCCGGCGATGTCAAAGCCGGCGACGCGGCCGCCGCAGAGATCATCGCCAGCGCGCAAAGGCGCCCGGCCAGAACACGGAACATGCTGAAATCCCCCGCCTTTCGTCAGGGGCACGATGGTTCGCGTGGTTTGCCGGCGCTCTAAATGAATAGATCGAATTTTATCGAAACCGGCTTTTCGTATTCGAATAAAATCTAGCGAAACCAATCGCTTGCAAAATAAGCTCGAATTTTAGCGATCATCCTCAGCCGGCGAAAACGCACAAGCCTTGGCGCGCCGCGACGCGCCGGCCTTGGCGATGTTTCCCGGCAGCCTCATATTCTCGTTTTGCGTCTCAGCGCGCAGCAGGATCGACCGATGTCCCTTTTCGAGCGCCCGAGTGAATCGTTTACGGCGGTCACCATCCTCCCCGGCGACTTGTCGCCGGAGGATAGGGCGGTGCTCGCTCGCGCCGTCGACCAGCTTGAACACAGCAGCTTTGCAACAAAGCTTGCCAATGCGCTCGGCCATGAGATCGAGCGGCTCGGCCGGATGCTGCCGCAACCGGTCGCGACCGTCGCCGATCGTGCCGTCGAAGGCGCCATCCGCACCGCTTTTTCGACGGCGCTGCGCACGCTCCGGCCGCGCGCCGGCGGCGGTCAGCGGGCCGCCCATAAGGCGGTCGCGACGCTTTCGGGCACGCTTGGCGGTGCCTTCGGCTTTGCTGCGCTGCCGGTCGAACTACCGTTTTCGACCGTCGTGATGCTGCGCTCGATCGCCGCGATCGCCCGTGCCTCGGGCGAAGACCTCTCGCAGCCGGAGGCGGCGCTGGCTTGTCTTCAGGTCTTTGCCCTTGGCACCGGCAAGGAAGACCGGCTGGCACTCGAAAGCAGCTATTTTTCGGTCCGCGGCATTCTCGCCAAATCCGTGAGCGAGGCGGCGCGCTTCGTCGTCAATCGCGGCCTCGCCGAGGAGGGCGCGCCGGTGATCGTGCGGCTCATTTCCCAGATCGCGACGCGTTTCGGCATGGTCGTGTCGCAGAAGCTCGCAGCCCAGGCCGTGCCGATCGTCGGTGCCGCCGGCGGCGCTGCCGTCAATTATGCTTTCATCGACCACTTCCAATCGATTGCCGAAGGCCATTTCACGGTCCGCCGGCTGGAGCGCATTTATGGGCCGGACCTCGTCCGGGCCGAATACGACAGACTGCGGGCGCAGAAGCGCGCCAAGGCTTAATCCGGCGGCCAAAGCCAGGCCGCGCCACGCACGCCGCTCGAATCGCCGTGCTTGGCCTGCAAGACCCGCGTCGTCATCACGTCCGAGAAGACATAGCGAGCAAGCAGCGGCGGCAGCAGATCGTAAAGCTGCGCAATCTTGGAAACGCCGCCGCCGAAGACGATCACGTCGGGATCGACGATGTTCGTA
>JAJXZN010000216.1 GCA_021780015.1 Pseudomonadota bacterium | reverse complement strand
AGGACTTAACCACGTTATCCATGTGGTGCCTCCAATGGCAGAACCTCTGACTTAGGGACAAACCTCAGGTAAACAAGGTGGCTTTCGGCATTCCTGAGGCAGTGTGACCGGAAGGTGCCAAATCTCGTCGCTGAGCTCTGATTTCCTATATAGAAGCTTGGCTTCTTCTGACCCCTATATAGGGTTTGGAAGGGCCCGTCATCTGGCCGGGACCGCGAAAGATCCATGTTGAACGACGTCTATAACGCAAAGATTTTGGAGCTGGCGGCCAATATTCCGCGCCAGGGCCGGCTCGCTGCGCCCGATGCGACCGCCCGCGCCCATTCGAAGCTTTGCGGTTCCACGGTTATCGTCGATCTCAAAATGGCGGATGGCCGGGTCACGGATTTCGCTCATGATGTCAAAGCCTGCGCACTCGGCCAGGCCTCCTCTTCGATCATGGCGCGGCATGTCATCGGCGCGACGACGCCGGAGCTGCGCCAATTGCGCGATGCCGTCCGCGCCATGCTCAAAGAGAACGGGCCGCCGCCGGACGGCAAATGGGCGGAGCTCGCGATTCTGGAGCCGGTGCGCGACTACAAGGCGCGGCACGCCTCGACGCTCTTGACCTTCGAGGCGACGGTCGATGCGGCCGAGCAGATCGAAGCGCGGCAAAAGGCCTCGCCCAATGCCGCTTAAATCGCGCCTTGACATCTTACGCCTGGCGCCGCGCCGCGCCGCCCATCTCCTCATTCGCGCCTATCAGCTCAGCCTTTCGGCCTTTATCGGCCGACATTGCCGGCATGAGCCGAGCTGCTCGGCCTATACGGACGAGGCGATCCAGCGCCATGGCCTTTGGGCGGGCGGCTGGCTCGGCGCGGCACGGCTCTGCCGCTGCCACCCTTGGGGGACTTTTGGCTATGATCCGGTGCCGGACAAGATCGTGCCGTTGCGGCAGAAGCTTGTCGGCGTTTTGACGCGCCGGCGCACGCCGCTGCGCTGCGAGCCAGGCGCGCCGCGCTCCGACCCGAGCTGAGCGGACGCCAACGATGCAAATCGCTGTCGCCGGTGCGGCAAATCCTCTAAAAGGCGGCCGTGTTTAAGGCGATGCGATGCCGAACGAGCTGGAATGAACGAGGAAGACGTGAACGAAACCAATCCGCGCGTTGCCGATTATCCGATCGATCCGCAGTTTACCGGCCGCTGGTCGCCGCGCGCCTTCACCGGCGAAACGATTCCCGAGTCGGAATTGCGCAGCCTGTTCGAAGCGGCGCGCTGGGCGCCGTCCTCATTCAATCTGCAACCGTGGCGGTTCTTTTATGCACTGCGCGGCACGCCGGCGTTCGACACGTTTTTGGGGCTGCTCAGCGAGTTCAATCGGATTTGGGCAAAGAATGCCGGCGCACTCGTGATCATCGCCTCGAAGACCAAGTCGGTTCTGCCCGGCGGCGAAAAGCCGGTGCCGACGCGGACGCATTCTTTCGACACCGGTGCGGCCTGGGCTTTGTTTGCGCTCGAAGCGCATCGGCGCGGCTGGGCGACGCATGCCATGGGCGGTTTCGATGTCGAGGGTAGCGTACCGGCGCTGAACATGCCGGAGGATTATCGTCCCGAGGCGGCGATTGCGGTCGGCCGCAAGGGAGACCCGAGTCTTCTGCCGGAGAGCATGCGGGCGCGCGAGATGCCGAACGGACGCAATCCGCAGAGCGAATTTACCTTTCAGGGCGGCTTCCCCGCCTAGGGATGAGGAGATTGCCATGACGACCAAGCTGAACCGGCCGCGCGAGATCATCGAGTTTTGCCTCGCCCCTTTGGGGATTTCGGAGCAGAGCGAGGCTTACAAGGAGACGTTCCGCCGGCTTGAACACGTCATCAAGACGTTCCAGCTTGCCGCCGCGCGGGAGAAGCAGCCGGTTTCCGTCGATTTCTCGCATATCAATACGATCACGATCGACGAGCGCGCGCACGGCGACGAATGATTCGGGCGCAGCGGCGTTGCCATGCGGCGCCTGCGCCTGCGGCAACGCTTGAGCGCGCCGAAACATCTTTAACTTATAAAGTTTTAGGCGGCATCGAAAAGGTGTGAACCTTTTGCCCGGCACGTCGAAGCCGGGTCGAAGTCATGGTATCGTCATCCGCGGGAGGCAGCGTCGCCGGGCGAAGCGAAGGAGAGTACCGTGCAGTCCAATGGCGATGAACTGAAAGCTGCCGAAACCGAAGCTCCTGTGGAGGTTCCGCCGCCCGTCGATCCGGCGCTGGCGGGCGAATCTTCCCCCGCCGCCTCAATTCCGATTATGGATGATCTCGCCAGAGTCACCGGCTCGCATCCCGAACTCGTCAATTCGCCGGAACGGTTCATCAACCGCGAACTCTCCTGGCTCGAGTTCAACCGCCGCGTCTTGCAGGAGGCGTCGAATCGCAATCATCCGCTGCTCGAGCAACTCCGCTTCCTGTCGATCTCGGCCAACAATCTCGACGAATTTTTCATGGTCCGCGTCGCCGGCCTGCGCGGCCAAGTGCGCGCCGGCGTCTCGACGCCGTCGGAAGACGGCCTGACCCCCGCCGAGCAATTGGTGAAAATCCGCGAGCGCGTCGGCCTGCTGGCGGCCGAGCAGCAGCGCCGCTGGGGCGAATTGCGCCGGGAATTGAAGGCCAATGCCGTGATGCTCCTCGATGCGCAGGAACTCGATCCGGCGGATATCGTCTGGCTCGAGCAATATTTCCTGCAGCATGTGTTTCCGCTGCTGACGCCGCTCGCCGTCGATCCGGCGCATCCGTTTCCGTTCATCCCCAATCTCGGCTTCACCATCGCGCTCGAACTCGTCGAGCCGCGCGAGAGCCGGCACCTGAAAGCGCTCATCCGCCTGCCGGGAAAGACCGACCGCTTCGTTCAACTGCCGCCCGCCGGCTCGAACCAGCGTTTCATTGCGATCGAGACGCTCGTCGGCATGTTCACGCAATCGCTGTTCCCCGGCTATCTGGTGCGCGGCTCGGGCGTGTTCCGCGTCATCCGCGACAGCGACATCGAGGTCGAGGAAGAGGCCGAAGATCTGGTGCTTCTCTTCCAGACGGCGTTGAAGCGCCGCCGCCGCGGCTCGGTCATCCGGCTCGAAGTCGATTCGCATATGCCGGAGCAATTGCGCAATTTCGTCGCCGAAGAGCTCGATGTCGCGATCGACGAGATTTTCGTCCTCGACGGCATGCTGGCGCAGAACGATCTTTCGGTGCTGATCAACGTCGATCGGCCCGATCTGAAGTTCAAGCCTTACAATCCGCGATTTCCGGAACGGGTCAGAGAGAACGGCGGCGATTGCTTCCAGGCGATCAAACAGAAGGACCTCGTCGTCCATCACCCTTATGAGTCCTTCGACGTCGTCGTGCAGTTTCTGAAACAGGCGGCGGCGGATCCTTCGGTCGTCGCGATCAAGCAGACGCTTTACCGCACCTCGGCCGACAGCCCTATCGTGCGTGCGCTCATCGAGGCGGCCGAGGCGGGCAAGTCCGTCACCGCGCTCGTCGAATTGAAGGCGCGTTTCGACGAAGAAGCAAATATCCGCTGGGCACTCGACCTTGAACGCGCCGGCGCGCAAGTGGTCTTCGGTTTCATCGCGCTCAAGACGCACGCCAAGCTCTCCATGGTCGTGCGGCGCGAGGGCGCATCGCTCGTCACTTACTGCCACCTCGGCACCGGCAATTATCATCCGGTCACGGCGAAGATTTATACCGACATTTCCTTTTTCACCGCGGATCCGGCGATCGCCAGCGACGTGTCGCGCATCTTCAATTACATCACCGGCTATGCCGAGCCGGCGCAATTGGAACGCATGTCGATCTCGCCGATCAATCTGAAGAAGCGGCTGCTCGATCATATCGCCAAAGAGGCGGAACTGGCTCGCGCCGGTAAGCCGGCGGCGATCTGGGCCAAGTGCAATGCGCTCGTCGATCCCGAAGTGATTGACGCGCTCTATGCCGCGAGCAAGGCCGGCGTGCAGATCGATCTCGTGGTGCGCGGCATTTGCTGTCTCCGGCCGGGCGTGCCCGGCCTATCCGAGAATATTCGCGTGAAGTCGATCATCGGCCGCTTTCTCGAACATGCGCGCGTCTATGCGTTCGGCAGCGGCCATGGCCTCCCGCATGCCAAGGCCGCGGTCTATATTTCTTCGGCCGATCTCATGCCGCGCAATCTCGATCGCCGCGTCGAGGCGTTGGTGCCGATCACCAATCCCACCTGTCACAGCCAGGTTCTCGATCAGATCATGATCGCCAATCTCATCGATAATCAACAAAGCTACCGAGTGCTGCCGGACGGATCGAGTACGCGAATCAATGCCGGCAAGGAGGAGCCGTTCAACGCCCATTCCTATTTCATGACCAATCCGAGCCTTTCGGGGCGCGGCAAGTCTCTGGAGGAATCGGCGCCGAAGACGCTGCTGAAACGGTTGGAGGGCCGGTGAATCTCTTGATGCCTAAATTGTTCACGGCGACGCCAATGCGCCCAGAGGTCAAGGGTCCCGTCGCGGTCGTCGACATCGGTTCGAATTCGGTGCGCCTCGTCGGCTACGATGGGCTGACGCGGGCGCCGACGCCGATCTTCAACGAAAAGGCGCTGTGTGCCCTGGGCCACGGCGTCGCCAAGACCGGCGAACTGGCGGAGGCAAGCGTCGCGAAGGCGCTGGCCGCGCTCAGGCGCTATCGGGCGCTGATCAAGATCATGAACGTGCAGCAGGTCTATGCGTTCGCGACCGCTGCCGCGCGTGACGCGAGCAACGGCCCCGCCTTCGTTGCCGAGGCGAGCGCGGCGATCGGGGCGCCGGTGAGCCTGCTTTCCGGCCGGCGCGAGGCGGAACTCTCGGCGCTCGGTGTCATCGCCGGCTTCCATGAGCCGGACGGGGTCGTCGCCGATCTCGGCGGCGGTTCTCTCGAACTCATCGATATCAAGGGTGCGAAAGTCGGCAAGGGCATCACGCTGCCGCTCGGCGGCCTGTCGCTGATGGACGCATCCAATCAATCGCTGCGCAATGCGATGCGCATCGCGCAGGAATCGCTTGAAGATGCCAAGCTTCTCGCCAAATTGCGCGGCCGCACGCTTTATGCCGTCGGCGGCACCTGGCGCGCGCTCGCCAAGCTGCACATGCGCCAGCGCAATTATCTGCTCAGCATCATGCACGGCTACAATATTCCGGCGCGCGAAGCCTCGGATTTCGCCGGTCTCGTCGAACGCGTCAACGCCGAAGCGCTGATCTCGGTTGAAGCCGTGACGCCGGCGCGGCGTCCGCTGCTCGCCTATGGCGCGATCGTGCTCGACGAGATCATCCGCAAGGCGCAGCCGAAACAGGTGACGATTTCGGCGACCGGGGTCCGCGAGGGTCTCCTTTACGAGCAATTGTCGAGCGCCGAGCAGCGGCTCGATCCGTTGATCTTTGGCGCGCAAGTGTTCAACGACGCTTATTCGCGTTCGCCGCGCCATGCCGAGGACCTGCGGCAATGGACCGACCGCTTCATGGATTCGCTGCGGCTCGAGGAGAGTCTCGAAGATAAAAGGCTTCGCCATGCGGCCTGTCTGCTCGCCGATGTCAATTGGCGGGCCCATCCCGATTATCGCAGCGAGCAGAGCCTGAATATCGTGGTGAACGGCGCTTTCACCGGCATCGATCATCCCGGCCGTTGCTTCCTCGCGCTTACCATGTCCTACCGCTATCTCGGTCTCGATGCCGACGTGAACCCGCAGATCCGCGTGCATGTCTCGCCGCGGCTGCTCGATCGGGCGCGGCTGCTCGCCGGGGCGATGCGGGTGGGCTATGTCGTTTCCGCCGGCATGGCCGACGTCCTGCCGCGCGCGCCGCTCGCCGCGGCGGCCAAGGGCCGGTTGGTGCTGACCTTGCCGCCTGATCTTGCCGATCTCGGCAGCGAGCGGTTGAGCAATCGGTTGAAGCAGCTTGCCAAATTGATCGGCCGGGAACCGGCGATCCAGATCGGCCTTGCGGTCAAGGCGGGCAACGGCGCCGTCGAGACGGCTTAATGCGTTCTGGCGTGGAGGATCCGATGCCGCTCTTTATCGCGATGAACCGTTTCAAGGTTCTGAAGGATCAGGCGCAGGCTTTCGAACAGGTCTGGTTGACGCGGACGTCGCGGCTCGACGAAGTGCCAGGCTTCATCGAATTTCACCTGCTGAAGGGGCCGGAGCACGAGGATTACATCCTCTATGCGTCGCACACGGTCTGGGCGAGCCAAGCCAATTTCATAGCCTGGACGAAATCCGACCAATTCCGCGCCGCCCATGCCCAGGCCGGCAACGAAAAGCCGAAGACGCTCGGCCATCCGGAATTCGAAGGCTTCGAGGCGATTCAAACGGTCGTCAATCCAAAGCCCCCGGCGGCAGAATAAATAGGCTAGGTGAGAGACGGCGCCGTTGTTTCGGGCGGCGTTTCGGCCTCCGGCGCGTCCTGCCATTCGAGGGTGACCACTTTTCCCTTTTCGAGCGTCAGGGCCAGACGGCCGTCGATGAGTTCCAGCGCCTTTTCGCCGAAGATTGCGCGCCGCCAGCCGCTCAGTGCCGGAATCTTGGCGCGCGGGTTTGCGGCGAGGGTCTCCAAATCCTCGACCGTCGCGATCATGTTTGCCGCGACGTCATGCGCCTCGCTCACCTGGCGCAGCAGCACCTTGAGAAGCTCGACGGTGGCGCCATTGCCGTTGCGGCGCTCGCGCTCGATTTTCGGCAGCGCTTTGGGATCGCGGGCGAGCCCGCGCTGGATTGCGGCGAGAATGTCCGATCCGGCGCGCGAACGCTCCATGCCCCTTGGAAAGGCGCGCAAATTGCCCAGCTCGTCGGCGGTTTTGGGTGCGGCGGTGGCGATCTCGATCAGCACGTCGTCCTTGAGCACCCGGCCGCGCGGCACGTCGCGGCTTTGCGCCTCCGCCTCGCGCCAGGCAGCGAGCTCCATCAGCACGGCAAGATCGCGCGGCCGCCGCGCCCGGCC
>JAJXZN010000317.1 GCA_021780015.1 Pseudomonadota bacterium | reverse complement strand
CGGCGATGGCGCCCTGATTAGGCGACCAAAGGATAATCTTCGGCGTGCAGCAGGGCTTGGCGCACGGCGGCGCGGCGCGGCGGCTTCGCGATGACGGGATGGCTGAGCCAAGCCCACGGCAACTCATCCCGGCGCCGGTCAGTCATGAACGCGAAGGGCACGCCCCGCGCCGCGAGCGCATAAGCCAAGCCGAATGTCTCGCCATCGGCGACCTCGGTGTCGAGGAAGGCGAAATCGAACCTTTCGCCGAGGATGCCAGTCGCGTCGCGCACCGAACGTTGGGCGATCACGGCCACCGGCGCTATGTCCGTCAGAATAGTCTCCAGCGCCATCCTGGCCATGACATCGTCCTCAACAATGAGAATGCGCAGTTTTTTCATTCGGCACCTCCGCTTTGGATGATTGTTTAACCAAACGCAGCCTGAAAGGTTTCGCACTGCGAAAGCAGGGGCCGCTCGGAACCGACCGCGACCTTATCCAAACGAGACGATTTGCCACTCCCCGCGCGCCGACAGCCTAATCGGTCAACACGCTGTTATTGCAAGGTTATTCCAGGAGCGCCGGGGCAAGCGCGATAAGGGGGTCTTGGTCCATAAATGGTGGGCAAAGAGCAAATTGGCCTTTCCTGACAAATTTGAGCCTTGTTTAGCGGCAATTTGCCGGTTAATCACACGTTTTCGTGAATCTTTTGGAAGGCTAGATTCGACCCCTCCGGCCGCAGAGGAGAAATGATGTCGTCAACGATCCGTCCGTTTAAGAAGAATATCGTCAATTATCTCGCCTTCGCCGGCGCTTTGGCCCTGTCCGCTTGTGTTTTGTCATCCTCAGCGATGGCTTTTACTTGCGATGACGTTCGTGGCCTCAGCACGGCCGAGCAGAACTATTGGGCGCAGCGGCTCGGCATCTCGCAAGTCGAGCGCCACCGCATCTGGGTTGCCTGCTATCGCGATTATCGCCCCGGCCTGCAGGCGCAATTGGTCCGCCGCTAAGCTCTCGCTTTTATTCGCTTAAGCGTCCGACGCCGGGCGCGGGCGCTTAATGCCCGCATCCGCCAAGATCGCGGCGAAATCGACGTTTGCCAGCTGCATCGCCGCCATGGTTCGGCTGTGCACATTGAGCTTGCGAAAAATCTCGGTGATATGCGCCTTCACCGTCGTCTCGCCGACGCTGAGTTCATGCGCGATCTGCTTGTTGAGCTTGCCTTGCCGTAACATTTCGAGCACGCGCAACTGCTGCGGCGTCAACGTCTTCAAGCGCGCCGCAACGCCTGTGACATCATTGGCCGGCACCGCCGCGTCCGGCGTATACCAATCCGGCACATAGACCATACCATTCATGACATTGCGGATGGCGGAGGCAAGTTCCGGCTTGCGTACGGATTTCGGAATGAACCCGGCGACGCCGCAAGCCAAAGCCTCGGCGACGATGCGGCTGTCTTCGAGCCCCGAAACAACCACGACCGGCAGTCGCGGACGCTGCCGCCGCAAAGCCAGTAGGCCTTCGAACCCCCGCGTGCCCGGCATCGAGAGATCGAGCAGAAGCAGATCGATATTTTCTTCCGTGTCGAGGGTTTTTTGCGCCGCCTCGATGGAGCTTGCCTCGAGGATCTCGGCGACCGGAAAAGCCAGATGGATGGCGTTTTGCAGTGCCTCGCGGAACAGCGGATGATCGTCGACGATCAGAAATCGTTCCAGCATCGTGCGTCCCAATCGTTTGGCCTCGAGATATGTGGCATCGGTCGCGGGCATTAAAGGCAATCCTGTCTAGAAAGGCGGCGCCGGGAGGCGGGATTTGGCCGCGCTGACGTTGGCCGATCATAGAAGCCGCCATTCCGGCCGCCATTGGACTTTCGGCCATTTCCGCCGACGCGAAAGCGCCGGATTTTGCTCTCAGGTCTTGCGCAAGAGATGCACCATGAGCGATCGCAGCTCAGCCGGCTTGACGGGCTTGAGCATGAATTCGCAGCGGGCCTCTTGCGCGGCTGCGGCGACGTCGCGCGTCCGGTCCGCGGTCAAGACGATGACCGGCAGCTTGGCGCCGAAGACCCTGCGCATCAGTCGCACGGACTTCAGCCCCGTTTCGCCATTGTCGAGATGATAGTCGGCCAGCACGATATCCGGCGCCGGGCCGCCGGTAAGATCGCTGGCTTCGCTGAAGTTGCGGACGGCTTTCGTCTCACATCCCCATTGGCGCAATAAGGTGATCATGCCCGCTGCGACCGACTTGTCGTTTTCGACGATCACCACGCGCGCCGATAGATTGACCTGCGGCAGCGGCGACGGCGCGGCGCCGCGCGGCTGGCGCGATGGCGCGACGGCCCGCTCGGCGCACAGCCCGAAACAGGACCCGCGACCCTCGACCGAGCGCAAGAAAATCTCGTGTTTGAGCGCAGCGGCCATACGGCGCACGATAGAAAGGCCGAGCCCGAAGCCATGGGTGCCGCCGCGCTCCGAGGCTTCGCCGCGCTCGAACTCTTGGAAGATGACATCGCGTTCCCGCGCCGCGATCCCGGGGCCGGTATCATAGACGGCGATGCAAACATCGCGGCCCCGCGGCCGCGCGCAAATCAAGACATGCCCGGCTTCCGTATAGCGCACGGCATTGGCGGCGAGATTTTGCACGATGCGGCGCAACATCTGCGGGTCCGACATCACCCAGAAGCGCGTCTTGCGGCATCGCAAGCCGATCCCTTTGTCGACCGCAAGCGGCAGCAGCCCGCCAACCACGGAATTGAAGACCTCGTTGAGATCGACGGGCTGAACATTCGGCCTCAGCGCGCCGGTCTCCAGTCGCGACAGATCGAGGATGGTACGCAGCAGATCTTCGACGATCGACAAGGCCTGGTCGACCTGCGCGACGAGCGGCTGGCCCGGCTGGCCATCCTCCATCTCGGCCAACGCCGACAAGGTCAATCGGGCAGCCTGCAGCGGCTGTAGGACGTCATGGCCGACGGCGGTAAAGAAGCCTGTCTTGATCCGGTCGGCCCGCTCGGCGACATCGCGCGCGCGCTTCAGTTCGAGATTGGAGCGCTCCAGTTGCGCGAGAACTGTCTTGAGTTCCTCGGTACGGGCCTTGGCTTCGCTGCCGAGCGCGATGACAGTCTGGAAGAGCGAGGCGGCATTTTCCGGCTGGTCCATTGCGCGTTCGGCGCGGCGCATCAGCACGCGATTGATCTTGGTCAGCTTCTCGATGCGCTGACCGGCGCCCTCGGCCTCCGCGGAATTTTCGTCCCGTCCATCGGGATCAATAAAATTCATCATCTGCTGACCGATCGGATTTCGCGTCGGAGCCTAGCCGAAAAATCGTGCGATTGACCTTGTAATCGCGAACGATAGGGAATTTTACAGACCGGACCCAGGGGTTGTCTATGCGGGCTATACCTCGATCACAAGCACGTGGACCGTGGGTTTCTTGTTCCAGACAACGCCGACAGCCGCCCGGACCGCCTTTTCGATCGCAACCGAGACGACATTGGCGTCGCGCCGCTTCGGCCGCGGCAGCGAGTCGAAGGTCTGAAACAGAGCCGCATCAATGACTTCGTCGAGCGGAACTCCGGCTTCAGTGCGCTCCGGCAACCCTGTCAGAACGACGTCGGGGACGCCGGCCATTTCCCCCTTCCTGTCGATCGCCAAGGCAATGGCGACGACCCCGCCGAAGGCGAGGCGCTGACGGGCTTTGATGGACTCGGCCTCCAAAGGCACGAGAATGCTGCCGTCGCGCGCGATCTGGCCATGCGGCACCTCGTCGATGATCGCCGGCTCGCCCGGCGCAAGCACGACCATGTCGCCATTGCGCGCCTTGACGACGGTGGCAATGCCGCACTCGGCAGCGAAAATGGCATGTTCGGCGAGATGCAATTCCTCGCCATGCGCCGGCACGACGATCTTCGGGCGTACCCATTCGTAAAACTTGGCGACTTCGCCGCGCCGCGGATGACCCGAGGCATGAACCAATGCCGTACGGTCGGTGATGACTTCGATACCCTGCCCGACCAGATTGTTGACGATGCGCCCGACCTCGCGCTCATTGCCGGGAATGGTCCGCGACGAGAAGATCACCGTATCGCCCGGCGCGAGCTTGGCAATCGGATGATCGTCAATGGCGATACGCGCCATGGCCGCGCGCGGCTCGCCTTGGCTCCCGGTCGCAAGGACGACGATCTCGTCGCGCCCGAGCGACGCGTAAGCCTCGCCCGAAAGGAAAGGCTCGATGCCTTCGAGATAACCGTTCTCGCGGGCGACATTGACGACGCGCTCCATGGCGCGGCCCAAGAGAACGACCTTGCGGCCCGCGGCCCTTGCGGCGAGTGCCACGGCCCGGATGCGCGCGACATTCGAGGCGAAGGTGGTGACGACGACGCGGCCGCCGGCAGCGCCGATGACCTCATTCAATGCCAGAGCGACTTCGGCCTCCGAAGGGCTTATGCCGTCACGCAGGATGTTGGTGGAATCGCAGACGAGCGCAAGCACGCCTTCGTTGCCGATCTCCGTCAGCCGCGCCGCATCGGTCGGCAGGCCAAGCCCGGGTTCGGGATCGATTTTCCAATCCCCCGTGTGGAGGATCAAGCCTTGCGGCGTGCGGATCGCGAGCGCGCAGCTTTCCGGTATCGAATGCGCGACCGGGATGAATTCGACATCGAAGGGGTCGAGCTTGATGCGCTCGCCCTGCTTGACCGGCGAAATCGCGATTTCCGGCGCGTTGGAAATCCCTTCCAGACGAGCCGCGAGGAGCGCCGTCGCGAAAGGCGTCGCAAAGACCGGGCAGCGAAAGCGCGGCCAGAGTTCCGCGACGGCGCCGATATGGTCCTCGTGCGCATGCGTGATGATCAGTCCGACGAGATCGCGCTTGATCTTATCGACGAAGGCGAGATCCGGCAGGATAATCTCGATCCCCGCCTTTTCCGCATCGGCGAAGGCAAGGCCGCAATCAACCATCAGCCATTTGCGCTGGCGCTTCGGCCCGAGCCCATAAAGGGCGACATTCATGCCGATTTCGCCAAGGCCGCCCAGTGCTACAAAAACCAGTTCACTTCCCGCCGCGTCCATCCACTCACCTTATTCAATGGCCGAGAAGCACATCGCCGGCCTCGATCGAATGCGCGCCGCTCGCATCAACGAGAATCAAGCGGCCATCGGCGTCAATCGACTGGAAGATCCCCTCGAATTGCCGCGTCGCGGTCTTGACCTTGATTGGCGCGCCAATCCCGGCTGCAAGGCTTAACCATTCCGCACGGATGGCGTCAAAGCCTTGTTCGAAAACGCGCAGCCAATCGGCCATCTGCTGCGAGAGCAAAAAGAGAACATCCGCCGCTTTGCTCCGCCCCACACCCGCTTCGGCCAATGCCGCAGCCCGGTAGGGCAGATCCGGCGGGCGCGACTGGCAGTTGACGCCGAAGCCGGCGACAATGGCGTAAGCGCCATCGGCGAGCACCCGGCCCTCGACGAGAATTCCAGCAAGTTTTGCGCCGTCGAGCAGAATATCGTTGGGCCATTTCACACCAATGCGCGCCGGCTCGGCCACGAGCTGCCGCAAGGCGCGCGCGAGCGCGATGCCCGCAACGAAGCCGATTTGCGGCGCTGTCTGCGGGGTCGCAACGTCAATCAGCAGCACGCTCGCGTACAGGTTGCCCGGCGGCGATTGCCATTGGCGGCCGTGACGGCCGCGTCCCGCGGTCTGTGCACGGGCAACGACCCACGTGCGATTGGCGCCACCGCGCGCATGCTCAAAGGCGGCGTCGTTGGTCGAGCCGATCGTCTCATAGACAACAAGGTCATATCCGGCCGCGATCGCCGAGTCCGAAAGTGTGAATGGATCGGCCGGTCCGGTCAAAGATCAGAACAGGCTTTTCGCAGCCGCAGCCGTCGCCGCGACGAACGGCGACGGATAGACCCAGAGGAACAGAACGAATAGGCCAGCCGCGGCAAGAACCACGTGCAGGACCCGCGGCGCTTTGTCGAAGACTGCGGTCGGTTCATCGAAATAGATGATTTTGACGACGCGCAAATAATAATAGGCGGCGACGACGCTGGTCAGAAAGCCGATAACCGCGAGCGGGACGAGATGAGCCTGAACCGCCGCGTTGAAGACATAGAATTTGGCAAAAAAGCCGGCAAGCGGCGGCACACCCGCAAGCGAGAACATCAGCATCGACAGATAGAAGGCCATTGCGCCGTCCGAGCGGGCAAGTCCGGCGAGATCGTTGATATTCTCGACCGGCTTGCCGTCAACCCGCATCGACAGGATTGCGGCGAAGGTGCCAAGCACCATGACGAGATAGACGCCGAGATAAAAGAGGACGCCGGCAGTGCCCGCCTGATTATGTGCCGCGAGACCGACAAGCGCAAAGCCGACATGGCCGATCGAGGAATAGGCCATCAGCCGCTTGAAATTCTGCTGGCCGATAGCGGCGAAGGAGCCGAGCGCCATCGACAAGATCGAAATGAAAATGATGATCTGCTGCGATTGCAGCGCGATCCCCGGAAAGGCACTGATGATGACCCGCACCGTAATCGCAAAAGCTGCGATTTTCGGCGCCGACGCGAAGAAGGCCGTCACCGGCGTCGGCGCGCCCTGATAGACATCCGGGGTCCACATATGAAAAGGCACAGCCGAAATCTTGAAGGCTAAGCCGGCCATGAGGAAGACAAGGCCAAAAATCACGCCCAGCGACGGCGTGCCCGTTACCGCTGAGGCAATGCCGGAAAAGGACACGGTGCCGGCGAAACCATAAAGCAGCGAAGCGCCATAAAGCAGCATGCCGGAAGACAGCGCGCCCAGCACGAAATATTTGAGGCCGGCCTCCGAGGCCTTGGCATCGTCGCGATGAAACGCGGCGACGACATAAAGCGCAAGCGACATCAGCTCAAGGCCAAGATAAAGCGCGATGAGCCCGTCTGCAGAAATGAGCATCGACATGCCGAGCGTCGACAGCAGAACGAGCACCGGAAACTCGAACTTGTTGA
>JAJXZN010000131.1 GCA_021780015.1 Pseudomonadota bacterium | reverse complement strand
CACCGAAGGCCTGCTGCTGCTGACCAATGACGGCGGCCTGGCGCGCGTGCTCGAATTGCCCTCGACCGGCTGGCTGCGCCGCTATCGCGTCCGCGCCAACGGCACGACGGATCAGGCGGTGCTCGACACGCTGAAAGGCGGCCTCACGCTCGACGGCATCCATTATGCCGGGATCGAGGCGACGCTCGACCGCGTGCAAGGCGCCAATGTGTGGCTGACGATGAGCCTGCGCGAAGGCAAGAATCGCGAGATCAAGCGCGTGCTCGAACATCTGGGCCTCGCGGTGAACCGGCTCATCCGCCTCTCCTTCGGGCCGTTCCAACTCGGCGATCTGAAAGACGGCGGCCTCGAGGAAGTGCGCAGCCGCGTGCTGCGCGATCAATTGGGCGAGGCCTTGCTGAAGGAATCGGGCGCCGATCTCGATGCGCCGATCAGCGTCGAGGCCGAGACGCCCGACGAAAGACCGTCGCGCAAGCGCCCGCCGGCGCCGCGCGGCACGATGCGGGCGCGCCGGCCCGCTCCGACGCGCGAGCCCGAGCCCGAGAAGCCGCGCCATCGTCCCCTGCCCGGCCCGCGCAAACATATTTCCGCGATGCGCGCGCACGACGACGACGCGCGCGCGCCGCGCCAGCGGATCGAACGCGCCACGACCGAAGACCGCAAGGGCCGCAGCGTCGCGGTCGAGCGCCATGTCACGGCGAAGCCCGCGAAAAAATCGCGCCCGGCCGCCAAACCCGATCGCCCGCAGAGGACTGAACGCCCGCAGAAGTCCGAGCGTCCGCAGAAATCCGAGCGCCCGCGGCCATCAGGCCGGCCGCAACGGCCGCAAAAAAGCGGCCGTGCTGCGCCAACCGGGCGCCGCCCGCCGCGCAAACGCTAATGCGGATCGTCGCCGGACGATTGCGCGGCCGCAGCATTGCCGGCCCGACCGACGATGCAATCCGGCCGACATCCGACCGGCTGCGCGAAACGATCTTCAACATCTTGGCGCATGCCTATGACGATCCCGTCACCGGCGCCGCGGTGATCGACCTCTTCGCCGGCACCGGCGCCATGGGGCTCGAAGCTCTGTCGCGCGGCGCCCGCAAAGCGCTCTTCGTCGAGGATGCGGCCAGGGCCCGCGCGCTCATCCGCGCCAATGTCGATGCTTTGGGCCTCGGCGGCGAGACGCGCATCTTCCGCCGCGATGCGCGCAAGCTCGGCGATGCGCCGCCCGGCGAAAAATTCAGCCTCGCCTTTCTCGATCCGCCCTATGGCCAACATCTCGGCGAACAGGCGCTGATCGCGCTGCGCGAAGGCCAATGGCTGACGCCCGACGCCCTCGTTGTTCTCGAAGAAAGCCTCGATGCCGAAATCGAAATGCCGGCCGGCTACCGGCTTCTCGAAACGCGCGGCTATGGCGGAACGAAAATCATGGTCGTTCGGGCGCAAGCCACGCCTTGATTGAGTCTGGCGTATCTCAGCCTGGACTATTCCCCCTTCAGCGCCCGCCAGCCGATGTCGCGGCGGCAGAAGCCGCCCGGCCAGTCGATCGCATCGACGCCGGCATAGGCGCGGGCGCGCGCCTCGGCGAGGCTCGAACCAAGGCCCGTGACATTGAGAACCCGGCCGCCGTCAGCCAAGAGGCGCGTGCCGTCGCGCTTGGTTCCCGCCTGGGTGATGATGACGCCGGGCAATGCCGCGGCTTTGTCGAGGCCGCGGATTTCGCTGCCCTTCTTCGGCGTGCCCGGATAGCCCTCGGCGGCGAGCACGACGGTCAGCGCGTGTTGGGCCGAAAAGGCAAAGCGTTCCCAAGCCAGCCGGCCTTCGGCGCAGGCGAGCATCAGCGCCAGCAGATCGCCTTGAAGCCGCGGCAGGATCGCCTGCGTTTCCGGGTCGCCGAAGCGGACATTGAATTCGATGAGCTTCGGCCCGTCGCGCGTCAGCATCAGCCCGGCGAAGAGCACGCCCTGGAACGGCATGCCCATTTCGGCCATGCCGCGCAAAGCCGGCTCGACGATCTCCGCCATCACCCGCGCCGTCAGCGCCTCGTCCATGACCGGAGCCGGCGAATAGGCGCCCATGCCGCCGGTGTTCGGCCCCGTATCGCCTTCGCCGACGCGCTTATGGTCCTGCGCCGAGGCGAAGGCGCGCGCCGTGCGGCCGTCGCAGAGCGCGAAGAAGGAGACTTCCTCGCCATCGAGACAATCTTCGATGACGAGCGATTGCCCGGCCGCGCCGAACAGGCCGCCGCGCATCTGATCGACCGCCGCCTCCGCCTCGGCGACGCTCTGCGCGACGACGACGCCTTTGCCCGAGGCAAGCCCGTCCGCCTTGACGACGATCGGTGCGCCGCGGCTGCGGATATAGTCTTTGGCGGTATCGGCATCGGTGAATTGCGCCGCCGCCGCCGTCGGAATCGCGAAGGCCGTGCAAAGGTCCTTGGTGAAGCCTTTCGAGCCCTCGAGCTGCGCGGCGGCGCGGCGCGGCCCGAACGCCTTGATGCCGGCTTCGGCCAAAGCATCGACGAGGCCGGCGACGAGCGGCGCCTCGGGCCCGACGACGACGAAGCCGATTTCCATCACCCGGCAGAAATCGATGACCGCCTGCGCATCGGCGGCATCGAGCGCGACGCAGGTTGCGACGGCGGCCATGCCGGGATTGCCCGGCGCGGCGAAGAGACGGCCGAGGAGCGGGCTTTTGGCGATGTGATGGGCGAGCGCATGTTCGCGTCCGCCGGAGCCGAGGAGAAGAACGTTCACGGCCGATCCTTAGAGCATGTTCCGAAAAAGTTGCACGACTTTTTCGATAGGAACATGCTCCAACATTATGAAACGGCGCGATTTCTTGTCGGCCGGATGACCCATCCGGCCGGAAAGCGCGCTAGCCGCGACAGAGAGCTGTGGCTAGAGCATCGGACCGAAAAGTGCGAAGCGGTTTTCGGACAAATCCGATGCGATGAGAAAGACTTAAAAACGCCGAGTGATTCAATTTGAATGTCCGACGCTCTAGCGCCTATCGCCGCCCGAACAGGCGCTCGATGTCGGCGAGCTTCAGTTCGACGTAAGTCGGACTCTCGTGGTTGCATTGGCCTGAGCCCGGCGTGCGCTCCATCTCGCGCAAGAGCGCATTCATCTCCTCGGGCAGGAGCCGGCGGCCGGCGCGGACCGAATTGTGACAAGCAAGCGTCGCCAGCACATGATCGAGCCGACGCTCGAGCGGCAAAGCCGCGCCCTCACCTTCCGCGAGAATGTCAGCGAGATCGCGCAACAGCCTGTCGGCGTCGAGGTTTTTCAAAATGCTCGGCTGCTCGCGCAGCAGGATCGCGCCGGGCCCGAAGGCTTCGACCGCCAAGCCGAACCCGGCGAGCACGGGCGCCGCCTCGGCAAGGCGATGAACGGAGGCTTCGTCCATCTCGACGACGAGCGGCACGAGCAGCACCTGTCGTTCGATGCCGCCGGCGGCGCGCGCCGCTTTCATCTTTTCATAGACGAGCCGCTCATGCGCCGCATGCTGATCGACGACGACGATGCCGTCGCGGGTCTGGGCGATGATATACGTTTCATGGATCTGCGCCCGCGCGGCGCCGAGCGGCGTGTCGGCGGCCTCCGAAATGGGCGATGGCGGCCGCGCGTCGGTGCTCGGCGCGATGCCGGCGAAGCGCGCTTGCTCTTCGGCGGCAAACCCCGGATAGGCCGTTGAGCTTTCCGGCGTCCAATTGGCCGGCCGCGGCGATGACCAACCGCCGAAGCCGCTTGTGCCGCCTGGACGGCGGGCGAGCAGATCGAGCGCCGCCGCGCCATTGGCGGGCGTCGCGCGATGGCCGGCGCCTTCCAGCGTTTGTTTCAATGCACCGACGACGAGGCCGCGGACGAGGCCCGGATCGCGGAAGCGCACTTCGGCCTTTGCCGGATGCACGTTGACATCGACCGTGCGCGGATCGCAGCTGACGAACAGCGCCAGGGCCGGATAGCGCCCGGCCGGCAGATAATCGACATAAGCGCCACGCGCCGCGCCGGCGAAAAGCTTGTCGCGCACCGGCCGGCCATTGACGAAGAAATATTGCCCGTTGGCATTGGCACGGTGCCAGGTCGGCAGGCCGGCGAAGCCCCAGAGCGTGACCCCCTCGCGCAGCGCATCGAGCGGCAGCGCGTTCGCCTGAAAATCCTTGCCGAGAATCTGCGTGAGCCGCTGCAACAGCCCGGCGGCGTCGGTGCCGCAAGTGGCGTAATCGAAGCCCGCAATATCCGGACCCGACAGGGTGAAATGCACCGCGGGATGCGCCATCGCCAGGCGCTGGATGGCATCGGCGACGGCCTGCGCCTCGGTGCGGTCGGTCTTCAGGAATTTGAGCCGCGCCGGCGTGGCGGCGAAAAGCTCGCGCACCTCGACGCGCGTGCCTTGCGGCTGCGCCGCCGGAGCGAGCTTGTGTTTCAGCCCCTGATCGACGCGGATATGGCAGCCCTCGCGCGCATCCTGGGCGCGGGAGAAAATATCGAGCGTCGCGACCGAGCCGATCGAGGGCAGCGCCTCGCCGCGGAAGCCGAGCGTGCCGATCTGCGAGAGATCGCCGTCCGGCAATTTCGACGTGGCATGGCGCTCGACGGCAAGGTCGAGGTCACCCGCACTCATGCCCTGGCCATTGTCGATGACGCGGATGAGCCGCCGGCCGCCCGCCTCGATCGCGACGTCGATGCGGCTCGCGCCGGCATCGAGCGCATTCTCGACGAGTTCCTTCACGGCGGCAGCCGGCCGCTCGATCACTTCGCCGGCGGCGATGCGATCGACAAGGACAGGATCGAGACGGCGGACGGGCATTGATCCCCGAATCGCGAAGGTTGAAACGCGACCTTACAACCCGACCGGCCGGCCGGCGACGGCGACCAAAAGCGATCCGTCGCCGAAGAGGCGCTTGGCGGCGCGTTTGGCATCCTCCAGCGTCACCGCCTCGATCAGCTTGTTGCGCGCGTCGAGATAATCGACGCCGTAGCCCTCGGCCTGCAAGCGCACGAGATGCGCGGCGATCTTGGTCGAAGAATCGAAGCGCAGCGCGTAAGAGCCGATGAGATATTTCTTCGCCTTGTCGAGCTCCTCCGCGCTCGGCCCGGCGTCGGCGAGGCTCAAAATCTCGCCGCGGATCACGTCGAGCGATTCGGCGGCGCGCTCGTTCTTGGTCGAGGTGCCGCCGAAGAACATCGCCGCATGGTCCTGCGTCGCGAGCTGAGAATAGACGGAATAGGCGAGACCGCGTTTCTCGCGCACTTCGCGGAAGAGCCGCGCCGAGAAAACGCCGCCGCCGAGCACGTGATTGACGACGGTCGCCGGAATGAAATCGGCATCGTCGCGGCCGATCCCCTGCCGGCCGAAACGGATCGTCGATTGCGGCAGATCGATATCGGCGATCTCCCGCCGCCCCGCCCCGGCGAAGAGGACGTCCGGAACCGGCAGCAGCGAAGCCTTTTCCGGCAGCGTGCCGAAGACATCGTCGAGATAGGCGGCGAGCGTCGGCGCATCGATCGCACCGACGACGGCGACCTTCAGATTGTCGCGACCGAAATTGGCGGCGCGGAAATCGGCGATATGCGGCCGCGACAGCGACGCGAGGGTGTCGAGATCGCCGCGCACCGGCGCGCCATAGGGATGGCCGGCATAGGCGATGCGGCGGAAGCTGCGGTTGGCGACATAATCGGGATCGTTGATCTCGCGCCTCAAGCCGGCGGCGATCTGGCTCTTCACCCGCTCCATCGGTTCGGGATCAAGCCGCGCCTGGGCGATGGCAAGGCCGAGCAGTTCGAAAGCCTTGGCCTTGTTGCGCGCCAGGGTCTGCAAACGCCCGTGGAACAGGTCGCGGTCGGCCGAAAAGCTGAGCTCGATCGCGTTCTCTTCGAGAATGCGATGAAATGCCTCCGACTCGTACGGCCCGGCGCCTTCGTCGAGCAGGCCGGCGAGCAGCGTCGCAACGCCCGGCAAGGCCGGCGGGTCCTGCGCCGCGCCGCCGAGAAAGGCGAGTTCGAGCGCCACCAGCGGCACGGTGTAATCCTCGACCAGCCAGGCCTTGATGCCTCCGGGGGAGACGACCTGCTGGACCGTCGAAGCACGGGAATTCGACGGCTTGGGTTCGCTCTTGAGCGTATCGGTCATGGGATATCCTATCCGGCCCGATCCGGAAAAGTCGCAGACTTTCCGCCTAGATCGGGCGCTTTTCTGAAAAATTAGGCGGCCCGACCGGCCGGCAGCAGAAAGCCGGTGACGCCGCGCTGGCGGTCGAGCCAATGCGCCGCCGTGACGACTTGATCCGCCGTCACCGCCTCGATCCGTTCGGGCCAGCTTTGAATATCGGCAAGCGAAAGGCCGGTCGCGAGCGAAGCGCCATACCATTGCGCCATCGCCGCCTGATTGTCCTGCGCATAGATCGTCTCGGCGACGAGCCGCGACTTGGCGCGCTCGATATCGGCCGCATCGACGCCCTTTTCGGCCAGGCTTGCAACGATGGCGGCGATCTCTTCGTCGAGCGTCTCCAGCGAGACGCCGGGCGCCGGCATCCCGTAGAGATAGAAGCGCGTCTCGTCGAGCGCGGTGCCGCCGTAATAGGCGCCGATCGAAACGGCGAGCTTCTTTTCGACGACAAGGGTGCGGAACAAAAGGCTCGCCTGGCCACCGCCGAGATAATGGTCGAGCACTTCGAGCGCCTCGGCCTCGCCCGGCGCCGTCTTATAGGACGGCACGAGGAAGCAGATTTGATAGGAGGGCTGCTCGACCTTTTCGTCAGCAAGCGTCACCTGGCGATGCGCATGCGGCTTTGGCTCGCGCACCCGCCAGCGCTGCGGCGCCGCGCCGCGCGCCGGAATCTTGCCATCGACCGCGCCGGCCAGCGCGACGACGTCGCGCGGTTCGACATCGCCGGCGACGACGAGGATGGCATTCTCGGGCGTATAGAAGCGCTCGTAATAGGCGAGCGCATCGGCGCGGCCCAGGCCGGCAATATCGT
>JAJXZN010000128.1:1560-6974 GCA_021780015.1 Pseudomonadota bacterium | reverse complement strand
GTACCTTGGCACGGCGGCCGCATAAGGAGATGGGCCATGTATCACGGTCGCGCGAAGCGCCGCTTCAACCGCACGCATGAACATCGCAAGGCGATGTTCGCCAATCTGTCCCAGGCGCTCATCAAGCATGAGCAGATCGTCACAACGCTGCCGAAAGCGAAGGATTTGCGTCCGGTCGTCGAAAAGCTCGTGACGCTCGGCAAGCGCGGCGATCTACATGCGCGCCGCCAGGCGATTGCTCAGATCAAGGACGTCGATCTCGTCCGCAAGCTCTTCGATGTCCTGGGTCCGCGCTACAAGACCCGCAACGGCGGCTATACGCGCGTGTTGAAGGCAGGTTTCCGCCAGGGCGACAACGCGGCGCTTGCGGTGATCGAATTCGTCGACCGCGACGAGGACGCGAAGGGCAAGGATTCGGGGCCGGTGCTGGACGAGGCTGCGGCCGAGGCATGAGCGCCGGTCTCGCCGTGACGGGTGCCGTCACCGGCGGCCCCCGTTGGATTTTACGCTTGGAAGGGGCGGCGCTGGCGATCGGCGCCGCCTTTTTCTTTTGGCTCGGCCATGGCTCCTGGCTCTTGTTTGCGCTTCTGTTCTTCACGCCGGATTTGTCGTTCCTGGCTTATCTCGTTTCGCCTCGCATCGGCGCCTTCGCCTATAATCTCGTCCATACGACGCTGGCTCCGCTCGTATTGCTCGGCCTCTCCAGCCTGCTGGTGCATCCCCTGGGCCAATCTATCGCCTTGATCTGGCTTGCCCATATCGGCGCCGACCGGGCTTTGGGCTACGGGCTAAAATATGCCACGGCCTTCGGCGACACACATTTGGGACATATCGGCCGCTAGGATTTGGTTCTATCGGCGGCAAATGACGAGGATCGTATGAAAGTGCTGTCTCGCCCTCTGATCGTGTTTGCCTTGACGTTCGGCGCGGCTCTTGCGGCGACGCCTTTGACCGCGGAGCAAACCGTGCCGGCCTCAGCCGCCGAGATTACTTTGTCGTTCGCACCGATCGTCAAAAAGGTCGCGCCCGCGGTCGTCAACGTCTACGCATCGCGCACCGACACCGCGCCCCGCAATCCTTTGTTCGACGATCCGATCTTCCGGCATTTCTTCGGCGATTCGCAGGAGGAGCGGCCAGGCGGGCCGACAGCGCAATCGCTCGGCTCCGGCGTGCTGATCGATCCGAGCGGGCTTGTCGTCACAAATTATCACGTGATCTCCGGCATGACCGACGTGAAGGTCGCGCTCGCCGACCGGCGCGAAATGCCGGCTGAGATCGTGCTCCGCGATCAGCGCACCGACCTCGCGGTTTTGCGGCTCAAAGGCAAAGGGCCGTTTCCCTTCATGGAATTCGACGATTCCGACAAGCTTCAAGTGGGCGATCTGGTACTCGCCATCGGCGATCCCTTCGGCGTCGGCCAGACCGTCACCCAGGGCATCATCTCGGCGCTGGCGCGCACGGAAGAGGGCATTTCCCATTACGGCTTCTTCATCCAGACGGACGCGGCGATCAATCCGGGCAATTCCGGCGGCGCTTTGGTCGATATGCATGGGCGGCTCATCGGCATCAATTCGGCGATCGTCTCGCAAACCGGCAGTTCGGTCGGCATCGGCTTTGCCATTCCCTCGGATATGGTGAAGGTGATCGTCGCCACCGCCAAAGCTGGCCGCTCGGCGGTCCGGCGTCCTTATCTCGGCGCCGGCCTGCAGAACATTTCGAAGGATATTGCCGATTCGCTCAATCTTGACCGGCCGGTCGGTACGCTCGTCACCGACGTGACGCCGAAGAGCCCGGCGGAAGCCGCGGGCCTGCAACATGGCGACCTCATCGTCGCCATCGACGGCCAGCCGACGGACGATGTCGAGGCCTTCAGCTACCGTTTCGCCACTGTGCCGCTCGGCAGCAATGCGGTGTTTTCGGTCATTCGCAGCGGTAAGCCGCTGGAGCTCACAGTCAAGGCGGAGGCCGCGCCGGACCTGCCGCGTGACCCGGTCAAGATCACCGGATCATCGCCTTTTGCCGGCGCAACGGTCATCAACATCTCGCCGGCGGTGGCGGAGGAATATTCGCTCGAATCGCCCAACCAGGGCGTGGTGATCAGCGACATCGATCAAGATTCGCGCGCCGCGGCGTTGAACCTGCAAAAGGGCGACGTCGTGATCGCCGTCAACAACAAGAAGATCGAGACGACGCACGACCTGGAGAAAGCCACCCTCGGCGATCATTATTTCTGGAAAATCAGCATCGGTCGCGGCAATCAGATCATCACCACGGTGGTGGGCGGCTAGCGCGTCGCCGAGACGCGCAGCGGTCTTAGTGCCATGCGAGGCTAACGGACCCGCCGCTTACGCGGCGCGGCGGGTACCCTTTTCCGCGTGCTTCAATCGGCTGAGGCGGCGTTTCAGCGACGACCAGAGATGGCGCACCTCTTCGGCAGCCTTGCCCTCGGTATCGATCTCGGTAACGCCCATGCCTTCGCGCGCCGCTTCCTGATAATCGACGCGGGCGACGACGAAGGGCCGCAGCAATCCACCCATAGCCTCGACGGCGGCAGCGCCGTCATTGACGCGCTGGCTCTCTTGCATCGGCGGGCATTGGTTGAGGACGAAGGCGTAATCCTTGCTGAGCGTCTTCAGTTTGCCGCGGGTGGCTTCGCTGGCCCAAATGTCGAAGATGGTCGGCCGCGCCGGGATGAGGCAGAGGTCGGCGGCGCGCATTGCGGCATCGGCGGCGGGCGAGTCGGTGGCGGGCGTATCGACGATGACCAGCGTCACGCGACCGCGGGCGAGCGCGGCCAGCGCGGCATCGAGCTTTGCAGCGGTCACGGCCTCGACCGGCAGGTCCTTGTCCTGGCGGCGATGGCCCCATTTCAACAACGACTTCTGCGGGTCCATATCGATAAGAAAGACGCGTTCGCCGGCTTCCTGCGCGGCGACGGCAAGGCAGGCAGCCAAAGTGCTTTTGCCGGACCCGCCCTTTTGATTGACCATTGCGACAATACGCATGTGAGGAGCTCCCGCGATTCGATGCAAAATTATACTTGCTTTCATTTCTCATCGAAACGTTAACTGACTGATAAAGATTTGGATTTGGCGCTGCAGCCCGAGCTTGCGAATATTCGCGGCGAGCGCTTTTTGCTCTTCATTTCCGAGACTTTCGCGCCCAAATTGAAGCAATATGTCCGATCTTTTCACCGCCGCACATTTATCCGATCAAGCGCCTCATCCGCTGGCCGACCGGCTGCGTCCGCAAAACCTCGACGAGGTCGCGGGCCAAGACCATCTGCTTGGGCCCGACGGCGCGCTGACGCGTCTGATCCGCGCCGGTTCGCTCGGCAGCCTGATCTTTTGGGGCCCGCCCGGAACCGGCAAGACCACGGTCGCGCGGCTCCTGGCTCAGGAGACCAAGCTCGCTTTCGTGCAGATCTCGGCGATTTTTTCCGGCATCGCCGAACTTAAGAAAGTCTTCGACGAAGCGCGCAAGCGCCGCGCCATCGGCCAGGGCACGCTGCTTTTCGTCGACGAGATCCACCGCTTCAACCGCACGCAGCAGGACAGTTTTCTGCCGGTGATGGAAGACGGCACGATCACTTTGATCGGCGCGACCACGGAAAACCCGAGCTTCGAATTGAACGCGGCGCTGCTGTCGCGGGCGCGGGTGCTGACCTTCCGCGCTTTGGACGAGGCGGCTTTGGCCAAACTTCTGCTGCGCGCGGAAAAGGTCGAGGGCAGGGATCTGCCGCTGACGCCCGAGGCGCGCGATGCGCTGCTGCGCATGGCAGATGGCGACGGCCGCGCCGTGCTGACGCTCGCCGAGGAAATCTGGCGTGCCGCGCCGCCGGCGCCGCTCGATGTCGCCTCCCTGACCGAGATCGTCCAGCGCCGCGCGCCGATCTACGATAAAGCCCAGGAGGGCCACTACAATCTGATCAGCGCGCTGCACAAATGCGTGCGCGGCTCCGACCCCGATGCGGCGCTCTATTATCTCGCGCGCATGCTTGATGCCGGCGAGGCGCCGCTCTTCATCGCGCGGCGCATCGTCCGCATGGCGGTCGAGGATATCGGCCTCGCCGATCCGCAGGCGCTTGTCGTCGCCAATGCGGCGAAAGAGGCCTATGATTTTCTCGGCTCCCCCGAGGGCGAGCTGGCGCTCGCCAATGCGCTGATCTATGTGGCGACCGCGCCGAAATCGAATGCCGCCTATCGCGCCTATGGCGCCGCCCAGCGGCTCGCCAAGGAGCATGGCTCGTTGATGCCGCCGAAGATCATTCTCAACGCGCCGACCAAATTGATGAAGAACGAAGGTTATGGCGCGGGCTATGAATATGATCATGATTCGCCCGAAGCCTTTTCGGGCCAGGATTATTGGCCGGAAAAGCTCGGCCGCCAGCAGCTCTACGCGCCGGTCGAACGCGGCTTCGAACGCGAGATCAAGAAGCGGCTCGATTATTGGGAAAAGCTCAGGAAGGAGCGGGATCAGTCGTGAGCGAGGAACGCGCGCCGGTGCGGGGGAAGCAAAGCGATCCGGGCGGAAAGCCCGGGCAGCTTCGGCGCCATGCGCCGCGTCATGACGGAGGCGGGCAGGCAAGCCCGGTCCAGACCCTCACCGTCAGCGAAGACGAAGACGGTCTGCGCCTCGACCGCTGGTTCAAGCGGCATCTGCCGAGCCTGTCGCTGTCGCATCTGAACAAGATCGTCCGCACCGGCCAGGTGCGCGTCGATGGCGCGCGGGCGACGACGTCGACGCGGCTTGCCGCCGGACAGAAAATCCGCATTCCGCCGGTCACCGTGGCGCCATCGGCGCCGAAGCCGCCAGTGTCCGAAGCCGATCGCAGGGCGATTCGCAGCATGATCCTCTACGAGGACCAGGACCTGATGGTGCTCAACAAGCCGCACGGCCTTGCCGTGCAGGGCGGCTCAGGCACCAAGCATCATATCGATGGCATGCTGGCTTCGCTCGCGGATGAAAAGGGCGAGCGTCCGGTGCTCGTCCATCGGCTCGATCGCGATACGGCCGGTGTGCTCCTTGTCGCCAAGTCGCGCCGCGTGGCGGCCAAGCTCGGCGAGATTTTCCGCTCGCGCCAGGCGCAGAAAGTCTATTGGGCGCTGGTCGAAGGCGTGCCGAAGCCGGCGCAAGGCCGCATCTCGCTCTTTCTGGCCAAGGGCGAGGGCATGGGTGACGTGCGGGGGAAAAAAACGCCGGGCGCGCAGCCCGCGCGCGAAAAAATGCAGATCGCCAAACATGGCGATGCCGAGGCGCAGCATTCGGTGACCTATTATGCCGTCGTCGACAAGCTTCCCTCGCGGCTCGCCTGGCTGTCGATGAAGCCGATCACCGGCCGGACGCATCAATTGCGTGCCCATGCCGAGGCGATCGGTCATCCGATCATCGGCGATCCGAAATATTCGGGCGAT
>JAJXZN010000128.1:0-1550 GCA_021780015.1 Pseudomonadota bacterium | reverse complement strand
CACCACGATCCCGCGCGACAAATTCCGGAGGGCATCGAGCGCAAACTGCATCTGCTCGCGCGGCGCCTCGTTCTGCCGCATCCGCGCGGCGGCACGCTCGACGTGACGGCACCGCTGCCGCCGCATATGCAGAAAAGCTTCGATCTCTTCGGCTTCGACGTCAAAGGCCGGGACCCGATCGAAGACGCGCCGGAGTAATCAGCGCATGGTCCGAAAAAGTTGCAGGACTTTTTCGACAAGGCCATGCGCCGGCTTCTTCAATCACGGCATGGTCCGAAAAAGTTGCAGGACTTTTTCGACAAGGCCATGCGCCGGCTTCTTCAATCACGGCATGGTCCGAAAAAGTTGCACGACTTTTTCGACAAGGCCATGCGGAAGCGACGTCAGGATGCGAAGCTCGCATAGATCGGCCGGTAGGCGCGGCTTAAGATATGCCCCGGAATATCCGCCGGGCGCGGCACGCGGGCGAGATCGTGATCGAAAATATATTCGGCCACTCGCGCCGCCACATGCAGTGAGGCTTCGAGAATCTTGCTCTGCGGCGGATAGATGAGGCCGTCGGCAAGATTTTTCTCGGTGACCTGTTCGGCGACGGCCTTGGCGGCGACGATGAACATTTCTTCCGTCACGCGCTTTGCCTCGGTCGCGAAGACCGCCATGCCCATCGCCGGGAAAATATAGACATTATTGCCTTGGCCGGGGATGAAACTCTGGCCCTCGATCTCGACCGGCGGAAATGGGCTGCCGCTGGCGAAGATCGCGCGGCCTTGCGACCAGCGATAGGCTTCTTCCGCCGTGCATTCGGAACGCGAGGTCGGATTGGAATAGGGGAAGATGATCGGCCTTTTGTTGATATCGGCCATGGTCTCGATGACGGCCTGATTGAACAATTTCGGCACCGTGCTGACGCCGATAATGCCGGTCGGCCGCAGGTCCTTGATCGCATCGACGAATCGCGAAATCGGCGCATGATCGAGAGCGAAGGGGCGCTGGAAATCGGCGAGATCGTTGCGTGAACGGTCGACGAGCCCATTGATATCGAAAAGCGCATTGCGCGCCCGCGCCGCCTTGATGTCGAGGCCGTCGAGCGCCATCGCCTGGCTGATCAATTCCGCGATGCCGGTCGCCGCCGAGCCGCCGCCGAGGAACAAGAAGCGCTGGTCCGCCAGTTTCTCTTTCTTGATGCGCAAAGCGGCGAAAATGCCGGCCAGCGCCACCGCCGCCGTGCCCTGAATGTCATCGTTGAAGGTGCAGATCCTGTCCCGATAAAGCTCCAGAATCGGCACCGCATTGAAATTGGCGAAGTCCTCCCATTGGATGCAGCACTTCGGATAAAGCGCCTGCACCGCTTGGACGAATTCATCGATGAAGGCGGCATAATCGGCGCCGCGCACGCGTTTCTGATTGAGCCCGAGATAGAGCGGGTCTTCGAGCAGTTCGGGATTGTTGGTGCCGACATCGAGCGTGATCGGCAGGCAATATTGCGGCGGCGTGCCGGCGCAGGCGGTGTAAAGCGCGAGCTTGCCGATCGGAATGCCCATGCCGCCGAC
>JAJXZN010000296.1 GCA_021780015.1 Pseudomonadota bacterium | reverse complement strand
AGGACACGCGGGTCGATGCCGAGCGCCCAGCCGATCAAGCCCAGAATGATGATCGCGCCGAGGCTGAGATGGCCGGCGCCGAGTCCGCCCGGCAGGCTAAGGCCACCGCCCGAAAGGTCGCCGGCATTATCATCGCCGCGCCGGTCCTCGACATTGTCCGACCTGCGAAAATTCTGCCACTCCATGCGCCGGGCTCCCTCGTTTTTCGCGCCAGTCTAGCACGTTCCCTATACGCGCGAAGCCGCGCTGTGCGCCAGATCGCGGCGCCGGGCCGAGCCCAAGCTTTTGACGGTTTTCTGAAAGGGCGCGCGGCGTCAGACGTCGCGCATTTTCCTGGCGAGTTCGCGCAAGTCCTGCCAGGCAAATTTTTTGTGCGACGGCTGGCGCAAGAGATAGGCCGGGTGCAGCATCGCCATGGCGGGGATGATCGTGCCGCCGCGATCATAGTCCATCCAGCGGCCGCGGCTGCGCATGATGCCCTCCTTGACGCCAAGCAAGGTCTGCATCGAGGGCGCGCCGAGGCAGATCAGGACTTTCGGTGCGACGAGCTCGATCTGCCGGCGGGTAAACGGCAGGCAGGCGCCCGTCTCAAGCGGCGTCGGCGTCCGATTGCCGGGCGGTCGCCACGGCACGACATTGGCGATATAGACTTTGCTGCGATCGAGCCCGATCGAGGCCAGCATCTTGTCGAGCAATTGCCCGGCACGGCCGACGAACGGCCGGCCGATGCGGTCTTCATCCGCCCCCGGCGCTTCGCCGACGAACATGATGTCGGCCTCGGGATTGCCGTCGGCGAAGACAAGCTGCGTTGCGGTTGCTTTCAGGCCGCAGCCTTCGAAAGCCAGAAGCCGTGCGCGCAGATCGTCAAGCGTCTGTGCTTTGGCGGCGTCTTGCGCCATTTGCTCGCCGAGCGCCGGCAGCGCGGTCAGCGGCGGCGCGGCGGCCGCAGCTCTTCGTTGGATTGGCGGTGGCGGCGCTTTCGCCGAGCTTTGCGATTCGGCGAAGCGATCATGCGGCTCATCATCGACGGCAACATCGACGCCCATGTCAGCATACCAGCGCAGAAGCTGCGCTAGCGACTCGGGCGACAGATCGGCCATATCAGACATGGTTATGCTCTAAAGCCGCTGGTCGGCTCTCGCGCACGACCGCGTGCGGGCCATAAGCGGCGAGAAACACGCGCACAGCTTCCTCGACATGATGACGAATGATCTCCTCGGTCAATTGCTCATAATCCGGCGCGACCAGTTTGATGATGTGACGGTTGGCAACGACGGCGCCGAGAAAGATTCTCGCGGCAACCATTGGCTCGTCACACTGCAGCATCCCTTGTCTCGTGGCATATTCCAGATAGTTCGAAAGGTCGTTGAGCAAATGGCTCGGGCCCTGCTCGAAGAAGATACGGCCGAGCTCGGGCGTGCGCTGCGCCTCGGAAATGACGATGCGGAACAGGCAAACGGGATCTTCGTTGATCAGTTTGCTCAGCAGGTTGAAACCGAGCTCTTTCAGCACTTCGCGGGGATCGTTGTGCTGGCCGATTTCGCGCTCGACCTTGCCGTAGACCCGCTCGGCGCGGGCTCGCACGACCTCGGAGAACAATCCTTCCTTGCTGCCGAAATGCCGATAGAGCGTCTCCTTCGAGGCGCCGGCGCGCGAGGCGACGATCTGCATCGTGGTGTCGTTAAAGCCGAGCTCTAGAAAAACGCGTTCGGCCACTGCTGCAATTTCATCACGCCGCTTCTCGCCGCGTGGGATGCGCCGTTCCCTCAACATAATCTTTTCGGTCCTTCGGTTGACATTGCCTGGCGACGACCATATACGAACTCATCAGTTCGGTTAAGTCTGAATTTTGATAAATCTTCATCGGCTTGCGCGACCGCGAGTCGGTGAAGGGGTGGTTTTCGCTCCAAACCGCATGTTGCACTGCCATGGCCAAATCGCGCACCGATACCGATCTCCCTTTCGCCGAGGAGGGCTCGACGCAAGGCGCGCCGCCGAAGGCCGCGCCCCTGCCCGAGGAAAAGCCGGCTCCCCCCGCGGCGAAAAAAAAGCGCCGGCCGGTGACCTGGATCGTGCTGCTGGCTCTGTTCGGCGGCCTCGGCTTCACGGCTTACGAATATTGGCTTGCCAACCGCGATTTTGAGGAAACCGACGACGCCTTCATCGATGGCCGCGCGGTGACGATCGCACCGCGGGTCTCCGGCAATGTCGTCTCGCTCGACGTGACCGACAACGAGTTCGTCAAGAAGGGCCAGGCGCTGATCCACATCGATCCGAGCCAATATGTGATCGACGTCGAGAATGCGAAGGCCAATCTGGCGACCGCCGAAGGGCAATATGCCGGCTTCCAATATGCCGCCGACGTGGCGAAGAAGAATTTCCCGGCGCAGCTCGATTCGGCCAAGGCGCAACTGGCCTCCGCCCAGGCCGCGCTCGTGCGCGCGCAGGCCGACTACGATCGGCAGAAGGCGCTCCCCAGCCGTGCGACGACGCAGCAGGAAGTCGATGCCGCGACCGCTGCCTTGCGCCAAGCGCAGGCGCAGGTCGCCGCGGCGCAGGCGCAGGTCGAACAGGCCGCCCCCGTGCCTCAGCGCATCGGTCAGGCTGAAGCGCAGGTGTCGCAATTCCACGGCGAAATCGACCAGGCGAAAGCCAAGCTCGACCAGGCGCTGCTCAACCTTTCCTGGGCGGTTGTGCAGGCGCCGCAGGACGGCTGGATCACCAAGCGCAATGTCGAAGTCGGCACCTATGTGACGCCGGGCCAGCAGATCTTCTCGCTGGTTTCGCCGGAAATCTGGGTGACGGCAAACTTCAAGGAAAGCCAGCTCGCCGACATGCGGCCGGGCCAGCCGGTGACGATCAATGTCGATGCCTACCCCGACCTGCACTTGAAGGGCCACGTCGATTCGATCCAGCTCGGCACGGGCTCGCGTTTCACCGCCTTTCCGCCGGAAAACGCGACCGGCAATTTCGTCAAGATCGTTCAGCGCGTTCCGGTGAAGATCGTCATCGACTCAGGTCTCGACCCCAAGCGGCCGCTGTCGCTCGGCCTGTCTGTCGAGCCGAGCGTGAAGGTCCGATGAGCGCAGAAGAGACGCTGCGGCTGCCCGGCGGCGGCGCTGCGCCGCCGACAGCCCCGGCTCGGCCCGCGGCCCCGCCGGCGAAGCCAGCTGCGGCGCCGCAGGATCCTTTCAGCCTCGGCTGGGAACCCAAGCACAATCCATGGGCCGTCGCGATCGTCGTGACGCTCGCGGCCTTCATGGAAATTCTCGACACGACGATCGTCAATGTCGCCTTGCCGCATATCGCCGGCAGCTTGTCATCGAGCAACGACGAGGCGACCTGGGCGCTGACCTCCTACCTCGTCGCCAACGGCATCGTGCTGACAATCTCCGGTTGGCTCGGCAGCCAGCTCGGCCGCAAACGCTATTTTCTCATCTGCTTGGCGATGTTCACCGTCTGCTCGTTCCTCTGCGGCGTTGCCACGAGCCTGCCGCAGCTCATTCTGTTCCGACTGCTGCAAGGCTTTTTCGGCGGCGGCCTGCAGCCGAACCAGCAAGCGATCATTCTCGATTATTTCCCGCCCGCCAAACGCGGCGCCGCCTTCGGCCTCACCGCCATCGCCACCATCGTCGGCCCGATCCTCGGCCCGACGCTCGGCGGCATCATCACCGATTCCGTCTCCTGGCGCTGGATCTTCTTCGTCAACGTGCCGGTCGGTATCGCCGCCGTCATCCTCGTCTACATCCTCGTGCAGGATCCGCCTTGGGTGAAGCGCGAACCGCGGCCGATCGACGGCATCGGCCTCGGCCTCATCGCGCTCGGCCTCGGCTGCCTCGAAGTGATGATGGACCGCGGCGAAGATGCCGATTGGTTCGGTTCGAGCTTCATCGTCATCATGGCGATGCTGTCGGTCACCGGCCTCGTCGGCGCGGCCGTCTGGCTCTCCGTCGCCAAGAAGCCGATCATCCATATGGCGATCTTCAAGGATAAGAATTTCTCGGGCGGCTGCGTGATGATCGGCGCCGTCGGCGGGATTCTTTATGCTTCGTCGGTGCTCATCCCGCAGTTCGCGCAGCAGGTGCTGGGCTATACGGCGACATGGGCGGGCATGATCCTCTCGCCCGGCGGCATCATCATCATCATGCTCATTCCCTTCGTCGGGCGGCTGATGAACGTGATGCAGACCCGCTATATCGTGGCGATCGGCTTTTTCCTGCTCGGCGTGTCCTTCATCTTTTCGTCGAAGCTGGTGCTCGACATCACCTACCTGCGGCTGGTGATGATCCGCGCCTCGCAGACCGTCGGCCTCGCCTTCCTCTTCGTGCCGATCAGCACCATCACCTATTCGACGCTGCCGCGCGAATTGAACGGCGACGCGACGGCGCTGTTTTCGATGTTCCGCAACGTCGCCGGGTCGATCGGCATTGCGAGTTCGACCGCGCTGATCCAGCAGCGCGCGCAATTGCACCAGACCTATCTGTCGCAATGGGCGAATCCGTTCTGGCAACCGTTCAACAATCTCATTGCGAAGTACCAAGCCTCGCTCGAGGCACTCGGCAATTCCGCTGTGGCAGCGCATCAGATGGCGCTCGGCCATGCTTACCAGGACTTGCTGAGCCAGGTGTCGGTCATGGCTTATTCCGACGTATTCAAGGGCTGTTCCATCGTCGCCTTCGCGCTGGTGCCGCTCTGCTTCATGCTGTCGCCGATCAAGGGCGGCCGCGGCGGCGGAGGGGGCGGCCATTAGCATCGGACCGAAAGCCATGCGGCAGACGGGACACACAGCACAACAAAGTCGGTGGATTGCGCGAAACGCCATTTGGCCATGCGCCAATTCGTTTAAATAAAAGCACTACGGGGGTCGTGGCGTGAAAAGTTTGCGGTTGATCACCGGCCTATCGGTGGCGGTGCTGCTGTCCGGCTGCGCCTTGGGGCCGAATTTTGTGCCCCCCAATCCCGGCCTGCCGCCGACCTCGTTCTTTGCCGGCGCCACGCATAAGCCTGTCGTTTCGACCCGTGTCGCGCTCGCGCCGGTCAATCCTGATTGGTGGGCCCTGTTTCACGACCGCGAACTGATCGCGCTCGAACACTGCGTCGCCGGCGCCAATCTCGACGTGCGCACCGCGACCCTGCGGCTCACCGAGAGCCGCTATCAGCGCGGCGTCACCGCCTCGGCGCTCTTTCCCTCGCTCAGCGACAATGGCTCCTACGAGCGCCAGGGGATCAGCCAGAACGGGATTCTCGGCCTCTTTGCCAGCGCCACGCCGGGCACTGAAGCGGGCGGCGCCTTCGGCACCGGGACCGGCGGGATTCCCGGCAGTCTGCTGCAGCCCTTCAGCCTCTGGCAGCAAGGCTTCGATGCGTCGTGGGAACTCGACATCTGGGGCCAAGTGCGCCGGCAGGTCGAAGCGGCAGATGCCGATAGCGATGTGGCCGCCGACCAGCGGCGCGGTGCGCTCGTCTCGGCGCTCGCGGAAGTCGCGCGCGATTACATGCAATTGCGCGGCATTCAGGAGCAGATCCGGATTGCCCGCAACAATGTGAAGACCGAGACCGATATCCTCGACATCACCAAGGAACGGCAGAAGACCGGCGTCGTCACCGGCCTCGATGTCGAGAATGCCGCGGCGCAAGTCGATTCCTTGAAGGCGACCATCCCGGATCTCCAGCGCCAGGAATCCGAGGCAATCAATGCGCTGAGCCTTCTGCTCGACGAACCGCCGGGCGGCCTCGCCGCCGAGCTTGTCACGCCCGGCGCCGTTCCGCCCCCGCCGCCGCGCATTCCCGTCGGCATTCCGTCCGACCTCGCCCGGCGCCGCCCGGACATCCGCCAGGCTGAAGCGCAATTGCATGAAGCGACCGCCGATATCGGGGTTGCGGTTGCCTCCTTCTATCCGACCGTTACGCTCAACGGCAGCGTCGGCTTCCAGGCGCTTGACCTCAAGAACCTCTGGAAAGGCTCGTCGCTGCAATATGCGCTCGGCCCCGGCGTCACCATGCCCTTGTTCGAAGGCGGCAAGCTGACCTCGATGCTCAACCTGCGTACGGCGCAGCAGCAAGAGGCCTGGATTAGTTACCACGAGACCGTGCTGAAGGCCTGGCACGACGTGGTCAACGCGCTCGTCGCCTATCGCACCGAGACGGCGCGGCACCGCGAATTGGTGCTGCAGATCGATCACGCCGGCAAGGCGCTGGACCTTGCCCGCAGCCGCTATCGCGACGGCGTCGAGCAGTTCGTCACCGTCCTCGATGCCGAGCGCACGCTCCTTTCGGCGCAGCAGCAGGGCGCGCAGAGCGCGACCAATGTCGCCGTCGATATCGTCGCGCTCTACAAGGCGCTGGGCGGCGGCTGGGAAGATGATTTCCCGCCTGAGCCGCCGCCGCCGCTCACGGCAGCGCTGCCCGGCCTCTGAGCCGTTTGGCACTCTATTCGAATGCGACGGAGAGACCGCGGCGCTCGCATTCCTCGGTGATCCCGGCGGCGATCTTCTGCAATTCGTCGACCGAGATTTCCTCGTCCTCGTGCGGCGGATCCCAGGTCAAAATCTCATCCATCCGGATGACGAAATCCGCCGGATGCTCGACATTGGGTAAATCCCGCACGGCAAAGATCGTCAGCCGCCGCTCGCCGCTTAAGATGCGGAACGCACCTTCGGTCAGTTCCACGCTCAGTCGCGCGCGGCCGGTCACGATGCGATCTCCGCGCGAACCGGGTTAGCCCCTGTCACCATCCGCTGCTCCTTACTGCGGCAACAATCTTGCGCATCACGCTCGGCAGCGCCTCGGCATCGACGTCCCTTACCCAGCGGCATCCCTGCGGCGGCCTTGCACCCTCTCCGACATCGGCGGCGAAAATATCGAGCGTTAAAGTAAAATGCGTGAATTGATGTGAAACGCGAATATCAAGGCGGCGATAATCGGCCATCATCGGGGCCTCGCGCAAGGCGTCCGCCGCCCGCCTTCGACGGCAACCCGAAGGGGAAGGAGGCCCTGGGGATCAGCGACCGCGAACTCGAAGTCCTGAAGGAGCTGGCCGCCGGTCACTCCAACAAG
>JAJXZN010000272.1 GCA_021780015.1 Pseudomonadota bacterium | reverse complement strand
ATGATCGAGGCAACGCGCAGCGATGCATTCGTCGCGGTGCCTGCGTTCTGGGATGGGAACGAGACGATCTGGCGCTATCAGACGCCGGGCGAAATTGCGCAGCCCGCAGCCGGTGCCGACGCCGCCGCGCGCGCCGAGATCGCTGTCCCCGCTTGGCTTCGGACCCAGGCACCGGCGGAGGCATCGCCCGTGCCGCCCTTGCGGCCGTCCAACACGCTCGCCGCGGGCGAGCCGGACATCCCGCTGCCTGGCAGCGCACGCCACGCGGCGCTGGAACGCGGCCGGCTGATCCACAGCTTGCTGCAATATCTGCCGGAGGTCGAACAAATCCGGCGTCGCGCCGCGGCGGAAACCTTCCTGGGCGCACAAGCGTCGGACTTGGAGCGCAGCGCGCGCCATGCGCTGATCGAGCAGGTGCTTGGCGTGCTCGAACGGCCGGACCTGGCCGAGCTTTTCGGGCCGCGTGCCCGCGCCGAGGTCGCTCTGGCCGGCACCGTCACCCTGCCGCGCGGAAAGACCCGCGACGTGCTCGGGCGGCTCGACCGCATTGCCGAATCGGAGACCGAAGTGCTCGTCGCCGACTTCAAAACCGGCGCGCCGCCCGCCGAATCAGTGCCGCAAACCTATCTGCGCCAGATGGCGCTCTACCGCGCCGTGCTGGCGCCGCTCTGGCCGGGCAAGGCCCTCAGAATGCTGCTGATTTGGACGCAAGGGCCGAACGTAGCGGAGCTGGCCGCCGCGCAACTCGATGCCGCTTTGGCCGAGCTCGGCTGAAGCCGGCGTCATTACAGGAGTTTAGCCCCAACGGCACCAGTCGGTCCGGCACGCAGAGCGCGACCTGTCCTTGTTTGTCATGGAAGCCCGTCACCAGACATTCGGATAAAAACGGCCCGATTCGCTTTGGCGGAAAATTAACGACGGCAACGACCAGTTTGCCGATTAAGATCGTCCAAACCGTAAAGATCGGTGACCTGGGCGCTCGATTTTCGTGGGCCAATATCTGGCCCGAAATCGACCACGAGCTTATAGGCGGGCTTGCGTGCTTCGGGAAACGGCTCCGCACGGACGATGCGGCCGACGCGCAGTTCGATTTGGGTAAAGTCCGATTTGGGTAAAGCCGTCCCAGTCAATCAAGTTCATGGGCGTGTTTTCTGGGTTTTGAGGCCGAATGCGCCGACCTGCTGCAACTTGACGCTTCGGCGCCCGCTTCCTACCTTGAAGCCAGAAAAACTGCGAGAATTTGGTCCCGCAGCAGGAACTTAAGAGGCGTCCATGGCCACCGTGAAAGTTACCGATGCCACGTTCAAGACCGAGGTCGAGGGTGCCAAAGAACCCGTCGTGGTGGATTTCTGGGCGGAATGGTGCGGCCCCTGCAAAATGATCGGCCCCTCGCTCGAAGAGATCGCCGAGGAAATGAAGGGCCAGGTGAAGATCGTTAAGCTCAATGTCGATGAGAACCCCGGTGTGGCCGGCGCGTTCGGCATCCGCAGCATCCCGACCTTGCTCATCTTCAAGGACGGCAAGCTCGCCCAGCAGAAGGTCGGCGCTGCGCCCAAGGGCGAATTGAAGAAATGGATCGCCGCCGCTCTCTGAGCCGCACACGCGATTGCAGCCTGGCAGGGGACCTCGCAAGAGGTCCCTTTTGCTTATTGGCGCGATAGGCAGCCCGATGACCTATGCCGTGAAGGAAATCTATTACACGCTGCAAGGCGAAGGCGCGCAGGCCGGCCGTGCCGCCGTCTTCTGTCGTTTCGCCGGCTGCAATCTCTGGACGGGCCGCGAAGCCGACCGCGCCGAGGCGCAATGCAGCTTCTGCGACACGGATTTTGTCGGCACCGACGGCCCGGGCGGCGGCAAATTCGCCGATGCCGAGGCGCTGGCCGATGCGATCGCGGCCAAATGGCCGGCCGACCGAGCAAGCGCCTTTGCCGTTTTTACCGGCGGTGAGCCTTTGCTCCAGCTCGATGCGGCAGTGATCGAGGCTCTGCATGCGCGCGGCTTCGCCTGCGCCATCGAGACAAACGGCACGCTAGCGCCGCCGGATGGGCTCGATTGGATCTGCGTCAGTCCCAAGGCCGGCGCGCCTTTGGCGCTCTGGGCCGGCGACGAACTAAAACTGGTCTTCCCGCAGGACGGCCTCGACCCCGAAAATTTCGCCGGACTTGCCTTCCGGCACTTCTTCCTGCAACCGATGGACGGGCCGGCACAGGAAGCCAATACCGCCAAGGCGGCAGCCTATTGCCTGAAGCATCCGCGTTGGCGGCTGAGCCTGCAAACCCACAAGCTGATCGGCTTGCCGTAAAATGACGACGCGATGCTTTGCATCGGCCCGAGTAAAAGATTGACGCTATGAAGATCACCCAAGCTTTTTCATTCGAGGCGGCGCATTTCCTGCCGAAGGTCGCGCCGACGCATCGCTGCCGCAATCTGCACGGCCATTCCTACCGCGTCGAACTCAAGCTCGAAGGCCCAGTCGATCAGGAGAGCGGCTTCGTCGTCGATTTCTTCGCCATCGAGAAGGCTTTCGCACCGCTCCACGCGCAACTCGATCATCATTGTTTGAACGAAATCGAAGGCCTCGACAATCCAACCGCCGAGAATATCGCGGTCTGGATCTACGACAGGATCAAACCGACCTTTCCCGAGCTTTCCGCCGTCATCGTCTACGAGACGAAGGATTGCTCCGCGGAATATGAGGGGCACTAACCCTCATTATCTCAAGCAATCGTATCGACCACGCCGCCGTCGACGCGCAAGGCCGCACCGGTCGTCGCGGAGGCCTGCGGCGAGGCGATATAGACGACCATATTGGCGACTTCCTCGACGCTTGCGGCACGCTGGATGATCGAGCTCGGCCGGTGTTTCTTGACGAAAGCGGCGCCCGCTGCTTCGACCGATTCGCCTCCGCTCGACATTTTCGCGAGGAAATCGACGACGCCCTCCGACAACGTCGGCCCGGGCAAAACGGAATTGACCGTCACGCCGGTGCCTGCCGCGCGCTTGGCGATCCCACGCGCGATCGAAATCTGCGCCGTTTTGGTGAAGCCGTAATGAATCATCTCGACGGGAATGTTCAGCCCCGATTCCGAGGAGATGAAGATCACCCGGCCCCAATTGCGGCTGATCATGCCCGGCAGCAAGGCGCGCGTCAGCCGCACGCCGGAGAGCACGTTGACTTCGAAGAAGCGCTGCCACTCCGAATCTGGGATTTCGAAGAAATCCTGCGGCTGGAAAATGCCGACATTGTTGACGAGAATATCGGTCGATGGGACGGCCTTGATGAGAGCATCACAGCCGGCTTCCGTGCCGAGATCGGCAGCGACGCCCTGAAAGTGAGCCTTCGGCGCGACCTTTTTCAGTTCGGCCAAGGCCTGGTCCACGGCCTTCTGGCCGCGCCCGTTGACGGTGACGCGGGCGCCCGACAACGCCAGGCCCTTGGCAACCGCAAAGCCGATGCCCCGTGTCGAGCCGGTCACGATGGCGCTCTTGCCAGAAAGATCGATCAGCACTGCCCTCTCCGTTCGGGATGAAACCTCGGGGGGATTTAGGGCTTGAGGAAGCGCCGCGCTATAGTGGCAACGCCAAATTGATCGAGGACTCTGAGTGAGCGACGCAGACGATCCACAGCGGCCGATGCAGGGACTGGCCAGCCTGCCGGTGTTTTTCGACCTTCGCGGCAAACGCGTTCTCCTCGCCGGTGGCGCGGCTGGCGCAGCCTGGAAGGCCGAACTCCTGCAGGCAGCGGGTGCGAAGCTTGATGTTGTCAGCGCTGAACCGGGGCCGGAAATGCGCGCTTTGGCAGCGCAAGTTCCGACGCTCACGCTCGTCCCTCGCGACTGGCAAGACGACGATTTCATCGGCGCCGCGCTGGCTATCGGTGATTTCGCGACGAAGACGGAAGCCGCGCGCTTTGCCGATGCGGCACGCCGCGCCCGCGTGCCGGTGAACATCATCGACAAGCCGGCCTATTGCGATTTTCAGTTTGGCACGATCATTGACCGTTCGCCGCTGATCGCGGCGATTTCGACCGGCGGTGCCGCGCCCGTCCTTGCTCTCGCCTTACGCGGCCGGCTGGAGGCTCTGCTGCCGCCGAGCCTCAAGACCTGGGCGAAAGCCGCGCAGGCCTGGCGGCCGAAGTTGGCCGATCCGACGTCGCGGCGGCGTTTCTGGGAGCTGTTCGTCGCCCGCGCCCTGACCACGCAGGCGCCAAGCGATAAAGATTTCGACGCCTTGATTGCAGCCGCGCGGCGCGAAGCCGATGCGCAAAACGGCGCGATGACAATTCTCGCCATCACGTCCGACGATCCGGAGCGCCTCACGCTAAAAGCGCTGCGGCTTCTGCAGGCCGCCGATGTCGTTTTCTATGATCGGGGCGTTCCGCCTCAGATCATAGAAATGGCCCGGCGCGAATCCATCAAGACCACTTGCGCGGATGAAGATATTGCCACCCGCATCCTCGCCGAGGCGCAGCACGGCAGGCGCGTTGTTTGGCTCGCTCTGCGCGATGTCAGCGGTATCGATCCTGCTATTTTTGGCGCCGCTGGCTTCGATGTCGAGACGCTCTGAAACGCGCTGTCAGAGGCCTGTCGGGCGCAGGCGGCGCGAGGGTTTGCGCTCGACGATGACCGTGCGCGCGGCACCCTCGCGGCTCGGCGTCACGACCACGCGCGCGGACTTGACCGGCTTCGCCGCTTTCAACACTTCGGCACGTACCACATCGGCGGGCAGAGCCATGAGGCCCGCCGCGATTTCGATCTGCTCATCCAATTCGTCGGATAGGCCTTGCGCCGCGGCGATCGCTTCCTCGAGCGTCGGCGGATCGTGCCGCACCCGGCGCAGACCATATTTCGTTTCCCAAATCTCAGACATTGATTCCGGTATTCCAGTCACCCCGAGGGAGAAGCATTATTACTGGTTGGCCGCAGCGCAGCAAGACACATGCCCGCGACATTTGGTGATCCTTCGCACATCGCAATTTTGAACCCTGCGATTTTGAACGTTTAAAGACAAACGCGCGCAAAAGCCTGAAAGGCGCGCGCACGATGCGAGAGCGCCGGCGAACCATCGGCTGGAATCGCCTGCTTTTCTTCCATCATCATTTCGCCGAAGGTCCGCGACAATCCGTTCGGTAGAAAGATCGGGTCATAACCAAAGCCTTTCGTGCCGCGCGGCGGAAAGACCAGCGTGCCATTGATCTTGCCTTCGAAAATCTCGGTCGTCCCGTCGGGCCAGGCGAGGGCAAGGACAGAAATGAAATGCGCATTATAGGGCGGCGCGGCGCCGGCTTCGTGAAGCGCCGCTTCGACCTTCTTGATTCCTGCAGCAAAATCGCGCGCGCCTCCCGGCGCAAGTTCCGCCCAGCGTGCCGAATGCAGCCCGGGCGCGCCACCGAGCGCATCGACACAAAGCCCAGAATCATCGGCAAGCGCCGGAAGCTGCGCCGCGTCCGCCGCCGCGCGCGCCTTCAGCACCGCATTGGCTGCGAACGTCGCGCCGGTTTCCTCCGGCTCGGCCAGGCCCAGTTCACCGGCCGCAACCACGTCGATGCCGTGCGGCTTAAGCAGCTCCTGCATCTCCCACAGCTTGCCGCGGTTATGCGTCGCGATGACCAACCGGCCCGTCAGGCGTTTTGTCATGTCAGGCAATCGCCTGCTTCTGCAAGGCGATGAGTTCGGTCACGCCTTTGCGTGCCAAGCCCAGCATGGCGTTGAAGTCGGCCTCGCTGAACACCGCCGCTTCGGCTGTCGCCTGCACTTCAACAAGCGACCCGGACCCGGTGATGACAAAATTCGCATCGGTCTGCGCCGCGCTGTCCTCGGCATAATCGAGGTCGAGCACCGCCTCGCCGTTGGAAATGCCGCAGGAGATCGCGGCGACGTGATCACGCAGCGGTATCTCTTTTAGAATCGAACGCGCGTGCATCCATTTGAGACATTCGCGCAACGCCACCCAGCCGCCGGTGATCGACGCGGTCCGCGTGCCACCGTCGGCCTGCAACACATCGCAATCGATGGTGATCTGGCGCTCGCCGAGCGCCTGCAGATCGGTGACCGCGCGAAGGCTGCGGCCGATGAGCCTCTGGATCTCCTGTGTACGGCCGGAGGGTCGGCCGGCGGCAATCTCGCGGCGCGTCCGCGTATGCGTCGCACGTGGCAACATGGCATATTCCGCCGTCACCCAGCCGCGGCCTTGTCCACGCAGCCAAAGCGGCGGCTTATCTTCAAGCGAAGCCGTACAGAGCACATGGGTCTCGCCGAATTTGATGAGACAAGACCCTTCAGCATAACGCGCGACATTGCGCTCGATGATGACCTGGCGCATCTGATCCGGCGCACGCTGGGAAGGACGCATTCAGCTTCAACCTAAACCGTTGGCAAAAATGGTCTCCTGCTTAGGCTGTTCGGCCGGCCTATGCAACTGCAGCGCGGCGCGGAACTATCGCAACAGCCGCGACGTTGCGGGCGCGGGTCCCGTGCGCGGCAGAGACCACGCGCGGATGGGGCACATTACCGCAAGGAATGAGGTGCAGGATGAAACGCTTCCTCTTCACAAGCCTGTTCGCTGCCGCAACGGTGGTCGGCTTCAGCCCGGTCGTCCAGGCGCAGGAAGGCTGCGAATCGGCCGACGCGGCGCAGATGCGCACCGAAATGGCTTCCGAGCAAAGCGGCGGCAATGCCATTCGCCTCTCGGGCGATCAAGCCGAACGCTTCCTCGACTTCATCAACGACGATGTCGGCCGCCACACCGAATATTGGGGTGACGGCGTCATCATCGGCCGTTTCCCGGCCTTAGGCTATGACGCGATAGCCATCGTCGATGACGGCTGCGTCGACGAAAGCAAGCTCATCCGGCTTAATCCCGAAGACACGGCTGCGGGTCTCGCACACGCGGCGAATTCTTACTGAGAAGCAGCACGAAGCACCGGCGCGGCTGGCTCAGGCCAGTCGACGCCGGTCAGTTCGGCCGTCTTTCGCCACAGCGCCGCGGCCATAGCCCCGTCGCGCGCGGCGGATGACGGCTTGGCGATTTGATTCTTGATGAAATATTCGCCGTTGATG
>JAJXZN010000115.1 GCA_021780015.1 Pseudomonadota bacterium | reverse complement strand
CGACCTCAACATGCCCAAGCTCGACGGCCTGCAATTTCTGCAAGCCGTGCGGGCCCATCCGACGACGCAAAAATCGGCCTTCATCATGCTGACCGGCCGTGGCGACCGCGCCTTGATCGAGCGCGCGATCAAGCTCGGCGTCAACAATTATCTCGTCAAGCCATTCACGATCCCGGTGTTGAAAGGCGCGATCGAAGCCGTCTTCGGAAAGCTGAAATGAATCGCCATCGCGCTGCCCCCGGAACCGACGAGACCGACGCCCCGCAGCAGAAAGTGCATATCGTCCAAGGCGAATATTTCGTCTCCGACGATCCGAATGTCGTGTTGGTCACACTGCTCGGCTCCTGCGTCGCCGCCTGTATCCGCGATCCGGTCGCAGGCGTTGGCGGCATGAATCATTTTCTCCTGCCGGGCTCCGACAAAGCAACGCACAACGGCGATGCCGAGCGCTACGGCGTGCATTTGATGGAACTGCTGGTCAACGGCCTGCTGCAACGCGGCGCTCGCAAGGACCGACTCGAAGCCAAACTCTTCGGCGGGGCGCGCACGATCGAGAATCTCTCCGATATCGGCCGGCAAAACGCGACCTTCGCCGAGCGATTTCTAAAGGCTGAGGCGATAGCATTTGTCGGGGGCAGTTGCGGCGGCGAAAACGGCCGGCGGCTTCAGTTCTGGCCGGTCTCGGGCCGGGCGCGTCAAGCCTTCATCGCCGGCAAGGAAATACCCATCGTCGTGGCGCCACCGCCACGGGCCGATGGTGACGTCGAATTCTTTTGAGGACCGAGCCCGGATGTCGATCAACCCCGCAGACGCCGCCGCACCAAGCGTTCCGATCGCCGATGTCACCGATCGCGTCGGCGAGGCGCTCAGCCATGTGGGCGAGGCCGTGCACCGCTTGCAAAGCCTGATCGCGCCGCTGGTGATCGAGGCCGCCGCGCGCAATCCGGCGCATTTGCGCGAATTGCAGGACTTCGATCACATTTCCCAGAAGCTGAAGAATCTGGCGGATTTTCTCGGCGCTCTGGCGCTTATCCTGCCCGACCATTGGCGGCTCGATCCCAGCGTCGCGGCCAAAGTCCTGACGCTGGCCGATCTTTCCAATCATCTCACCTTCGCTGATGCCAGCGAAGGTGAGACGCATACGCCCGGCGATTTCGAATTGTTCAATTAAGCGCCGCGCGGCAGCTTAAATGGCCGGTTTACATGGCGGGTCCGACGGCGCCGTCCTTGGCGAACTTTGTGCCCTTCGTATCGGCGGCCGTGATTTTCATCTCGGCGGAACCGTTCGAAAGATAATCGAAGCGGAAATTCGGATCCTCCGAGATCGAGATGCCGCCGGTTACCGCGAAGATCAGATCATTGCCCTGGCTCACCCGCAGGGCCTCGATATAGCGCGCCGGGACATAGAGGTGCGTCGCCGCGTTCATTTGCATCCCGGTATTGTTGGGATGTTTGATCATGACCACTGCTTCCTTGCGGCGCGCATCGGCGTTGACATATTCCGGCTTGATGCCACGCAGGCGGATCGTGCCGAGGGGCGGCCCACCCGCCGTATCCATCCCACCACTAGGTGCCGAGCAGCCCCCGGCTGCGGCAACGAAGGATTCGCTGACATAGAGCTTGCCGTCGACGGTCTCGGCGACCGCATGGATCTTGGTGTTCTGATTGACGCGCACGCGCGTCTCGATTTTGGTGACATCGCTCTTGGGGCCGAGTTCGAAAACGGCCGCGACCGGCGAAGGATTTTCATCGATGACAAGCGTCACCTTCTTCACCCGGTGCGGATCGCTCAGCGGCAGATCGGGATCGGTGTAATTCATGTGCAAAGTCACCGGCACCAGCGCCGCATCTTCCGCCGACAGCGGCGTGCCGAGCTTGATGATCGTCCCGTCTTCGGTCAGCGTCTGATGCGGGAACAGTGCATCGACGAGGCCCTTCCAGGTCTCGCCTGGAGACGCATTGGCGGCCCGTGCCGGCGACAGAGCCACGCAACCTAAAGCCATGATTGCGGCCGTAGCCGCCAGTCCTTGCCATCTGCGCATGGTCGTTTCTCCCTTTCTCCCTAGCCTGTATTATATCACGTCCATTCGCGACTTCACTGCCATTCGAGTTCGGCGTAGCCGGCGGTGGCGTTGCGCGGGTTATAGATGCCGAAGAGCTGCCATTTCGAGGCTTCCGACTGGCCGGCCTCTTTGGCTGCCTGGTTAATGTCCGCGCCGCGCGCGATGAATCCCCGCAAATCCTGCGTCAGTTTGGTGAAATAAGTTTTTTCCGCTGCGAGCGCCTGCGGCCAGTCGACATCGACGGTCCCATGTCCGGGCACGACCCGTTTGGCTGGGATTTTCGCCAGCGCCGGCATGGCCCTCATCCAACCGAGAACGCTGGCGTCGACGACCGGCACATGCTGCAGAAAGACGAGATCGCCGGTAAACAAGGTCGCTGTCTTCTCGTCGAAGATGGTCACGTCGCAATCCGTGTGCATCGGCGGCCAGGCGCGCAGATCGATCAGGCGATGACCCAGATCGAGACGCACATCCTTGCCGGGGCTGACAAGCAGCGTCGGCGGCACAAGCTTGATGCCGTCAACGAGAGCCGGCGTCATCACGCGCCGCCATGTCGCAAGATAGGCCGGGCCGCGCTCGGCCATGGCGCGCGGCAGATTCATGTGACCGACGAAGATCACCCCGGGCGCGGCAAAGGCGGCATTGCCGAAAATATGGTCGGGATGCTCATGCGTATTGATGACATAGCGGACCGGCTTCCGCGTCACGGCTTCGATCGCTTTTTTCAGCCGTTCGCCGATGATGCGCGCGCCGCCCGTATCGATGACGGCAACGGCCTCGTCGCCGACGATGAAGCCGAGATTGGCGATGTCGCCGCCGCTTGCCGCATTCATCGCCGTCACCGGCGCCTGATGCGCATAGACACCAGGCGCAATCTCGCGGACCGGCAGCGGCGTGATTGCGGCGCCTTCGCCATGGGCCAGGCCAAGACTGCCCAGCAGAGTGAGGGCGAGGAGCGTCAGCGCCGTGAGCCAGGTCGGATGCTTTGCCATCAAGCCTCCGTGCTTCGCCGCCGCTTGGCCACCTTAGCCTGCCGTGCTGTCGAAAGCATCGACGGCGCGAGCCGAATAGATCAGCGCCGCACCCTCGTTGAGGGCTATGGCGACACCGAGCGCCTCGACGAGCTGCGCTTTCGTCGCGCCGGCTTTGCGCGCCGCCTCGGTATGGAAGGCAATGCAGCCGTCGCAGCGTGTCGTCACGGCGACGGCAAGCGCAATCAGTTCCCGCGTCTTCGCGTCGAGCGTAGCGGGCGTCGGTGCCGCCTTGGACAGGACGTCGTTGCCCTTGAGAAGGTCGGGGCTGATCTCGGCTATGCCCTCGAGCGTCCTGCCGAGCTGCTGGCGGTACCCCGCCCAATCTACCATCCGCTGGGTCATTCTCTCTCCTCTAGTTCCCTACCTTCTAGTCGGTAGTTTGGTGATCGTCAATCCGGCGCGTCGCCTTTTCTTCGGCTTGACGGCTCTGCCTATCAGTAGGTAGGTAAACTATGCTTCCCGATACGCGCGACAAATTGGTGGGCGAAGCCGAGGTTCTGGTGCGCCAGCGCGGCTGGTCCGGTTTCAGCTATGCCGACCTTGCCGAGGCTGTCGGCCTGCGCAAGGCGAGCATCCATCATCATTTCCCGACCAAGGAAGACCTCGGCGCCGCGCTGATCGAGGCCTATAGCGCGCGCTATGACCGCGCACTGGAGACGATCGTCGCCGACAGTGAGGACGGCCTGGCGCGCGTCGAGGCCTATGCCAGTCTCTATCTGCATGGACTCGAGCAGGAGCAGGGCTGTCTTGCCGCGGCGATGGCGTCGGAACTCGCGATCTTGCCCGAACGCATGCGCGACGGCATCGCGATTTTCTTCCGCCGGCATATTGCCTGGTTGCAGCGTATCCTTGCCGAGGGCCGCGCCAATGGCACGATCGGCGCGGACGTCGAACCGGCGCAGTCGGCGCGGCTGGTCGTCGCGACGCTTGAGGGGGCGCTGATGATGGAACGCCTGCTCGGCGGCCCGCCGGGCTTCCACGAAACGCTGGCAGCGCTGCGCAAAAGTTTGGAATAAAAGAGCCGGGGAGCCCTAGGATGAGATCGAGCCGTTTCGCCGCCATTTTGTTTCTGTGTCTTTCGGCCGCGGCCGCCCAGGCCGATCAGGCGGCGCCGGAGCCCGCCGGCTACCGGATGTCCGACTTTCGCGGGACGGTGCCTGCGACGCTCGACGGCCAGCCGGCTTTGAGCGTTGCCGAAGCGCATGCCCTTTGGGAAAAGAAGGCCGCGGCCTTCGTCGATGTCCTGCCGCAAGCGCCGAAGCCTGCCGGCCTCGCGCCCGGCACGCTCTGGCGCGATAAGCCGCGTTTCGACATTCCTGGCAGCATTTGGCTGCCGGATACCGGCTATGGTGCGCTGGCGCCGGTGACGCTGGATTATTTCCGCCGCGGGCTGAAACAGGCGAGCGGCGGCGACCTTGCCCGACCGCTCGTCTTCTATTGCTCGCACCATTGCTGGATGTCCTGGAACGCCGCCAAGCGCGCCAAAACGCTGGGCTATGCCCATGTGCTTTGGTATCAGGAGGGTACCCAGGGCTGGGAAGCCAGCGGCTATCCGCTGAAAGAACAGGTTCCTTTCCCCCGCCCCTGACCCCAGAATTGGCCTCGAACGCCTTGTCGTATAGAGAAGGCCGAAGATCAGGCGGCCGCTTGCCGCCGCGGAGAGTTGGTGCCCGATGACGCTGATGCTTGCGAGCGTCGCCGACGCGGCGGAAGCCGAAATCGCGCTGATCGAAGGCGCCGATATTCTTGACCTGAAGGACCCGGCGGCGGCGCCTCTTGGCGCGCTCAATGCCGCGGCGATCCGCGCCGTTGTCGCGGCGGTCGGCAAGCGCCGGCCGGTGAGCGCAGTTGCCGGAAACCTTGCCTTGCCCGCGGAGCTTGCCGCCGCGGCGCGGGAAATTGCGGCAACCGGCGTCGATTACGTGAAAGTCGGCCTCTTTCCTGGCGAGACCGATGCCTTGATCGATGCGGTGAAACCGATCGCGGCGCAGACAAAACTCATCGCCGTGCTCTTTGCCGATCAGGGCGCCAATCTTGCGCTCATCCCGCGTCTCAGCGCGGCCGGGTTCAAGGGCGTCATGCTCGATACGGCCGGCAAGGACGGAAAGCGGCTGATCGACCATCTCGACATTTCCGCTTTGCAGCGCTTCCTCGACCTCGCCCATGCGGCCGGCTTGAGCGCCGGCCTCGCCGGCTCGCTCGAAGCCCCCGACATCGCGCGCCTGCTGCCGATCGGCCCCGATCTGCTCGGCTTTCGCGGCGCTCTGTGCAGCGGCAAGGACCGGGCAAAAACGATCGATGCCGCGCAGGTACGCCTGATCCGCGATCTCATTCCGCGCGAAAACAGCGCCGCCGATCTCGGCGACGAATTCAAGGTCGACTGGCGGCTCTTATCGGCGCGCGGCTATGCGCCCGGCCGCGATGAAGCGGTCGAGACAGACCGCGTTTTCGTCCACGATCTCGTGCTGGCGGTTTCGATCGGCGCTTACGATTTCGAGCGCAACAAGACTCAGCGCGTGCGCTTCAACATCGACGCCGACGTGCGCCGCGCCGGCCATCTCGCCGAGGATATGCGCGATGTCTTCTCGTATGACGTGATCGTCGATACCATCCGTCTCGTGTTCTCGCGCGGCCATGTCGATCTCGTCGAGACCGTTGCCGAGCGTGTCGCCGATGCGCTGCTGGCGCATCCGCGCCTCGTCGCGATCAAAGTCCGCGTCGAAAAGCTCGACGTGATCGACGGCAGCGTCGGGATCGAGATCAGCCGCGCCCGGGCGAGCCAGGCCGGCAAGCTGCACCAACTCTTTGCTGACCTCGCCGCAAAATCCAGCGGCTAGAGCATCGGCCCGAAAAGTGCGAAGCGGTTTTCGGATTAAGCCGATGCGATGCAAAAGACTTGCGAAGAGATCGGACCGAAACGTGCGACGCGGTTTTCGCATCAATTCAATGCGATCAAAAAGATCGAAGAACTTCTGCCGGGCGACGTCGTCTCTAACGCGCATGTCGATCTGAGATGGCCGCACGCCGAGCGCCGCGCCCGCTGGTGGTCAAGCTTGGTGGCAGCTTGGCCGATACGCCTCTCTTGACCGGCTGGCTCGAGGCGCTCGATCTTTATCCCGATCCGCTCGTCATCGTGCCGGGCGGCGGCGGCTTTGCCGATGCCGTTCGTGGCATGCAAAAAACGATGCGTTTCGACGACGATGCTGCGCATCAGATTGCGCTCGTCGCCATGGAGCAATATGGACTGGCTTTGGCGGCGCTCTGGCCGCGCCTGGCGATGGCCGAAACTTCGGCGGCGATCGGCCGGGCCTTGCGTACCGGCCGCGTCGCCTGCTGGGCGCCCGCCGCCATGGCGCTTGCTTCGCCGCTGCCGAAATCATGGGACGTGACCTCCGACACGCTCGCGGCCTGGCTTGCGGCGCAATTGCGCGCCGAACAGCTGCTGCTCATCAAAAGCGCGCCCGTCGACCCCGACGCCGATCTGTCGCTTGCCGACCTTGCCAATGCCGGGCTGACCGATCGTCTCTTCCCGCATTTTGCCGCGGCGAGCGGCGCTGATATCTTCATTGCCGGACCCAGTGCGTTGCCTGACGCGCCGACGAAATTTCTGCGCCGACACATCCCCGGCCTGCAGCCGCGGCGCGCTTAACCGAGACGCGACATCGCCTGATGACCGAACGCATTCTGCTCTTGACCGGACACCTTGCCTATCCGCGTCTCATCAAGACGATGAATGGTCTCGGCCAGACGCCCTTCGTCTGGCGCGCCGTCGATATCGGCGTGAAGGTTGCAGCGCTGATGACCGAGGCGATTCCGGCGTACGAAAAGCGCGGCCACCTCGCCTCGATCTACCTGGAGTTCAAGGACGGCCGCGACCCGCGCAAGGGCATCGTGAACTTCGGCTCCGGCCCGCGCTTCTCCACCGGCTACGCCGCGCTGCAGAACCGCCCCGCGCTGCTGATCGAGACGCACATGCTCAAACCCTACGAGATCGGA
>JAJXZN010000074.1 GCA_021780015.1 Pseudomonadota bacterium | reverse complement strand
AGGCCGCCGGTTTCGATTGGCGCGAACCCGGCTGTTCGATGTGCCTCGCCATGAACCCCGACCGGCTGGCGCCGGGCGAGCGCTGCGCCTCGACGTCGAACCGCAATTTCGAAGGCCGCCAGGGCTTCAAGGGCCGCACCCATCTCGTCTCGCCGGCGATGGCGGCGGCGGCGGCGGTGGCCGGCCATTTCGTCGATGTGCGCGACTGGCACTGACGCTGCGCCTTAACGGTCTGGCACGATCGCCGCGGCGCGCGGCATCTCGCCAGACCGCATGGGAGCGTTTCAGTTAAGAGGGCGGCTTGCCCGCGGCGCGGCGATCTTATAAGTCAGCGCCTCCACCTCGGCGGGCGTGGCGGAACTGGTAGACGCGCCAGACTCAAAATCTGGTTCTGGTAACAGAGTGTCGGTTCGATTCCGACCGCCCGCACCAAAGCCCCGCCTATTTCCGGCGCCCTGATCTTGCCTCATTGATGCAGCGATTGACTGCGGGTGACGCTGCCCTCGCGGGCCGCTATAAGCCGGCAAACCGGGTGGAGTAAGGGAGAGGTCGGAATGCGTGGAAAAATAAAAGTGTGGGCGAAGCCGGCGCTGATTTTGGGGACGTTGGGGCTTTTGGGTCTTGGCCTGGCGCCGGCGCGCGCCGATGAGGCGGCCTGCCATGGTCTTGCGAGCGCCATGGTGAAGAATTCCAAGACGCCTTATCACAGCGTCGGCTCGATCTCCTTCGACCCCAAGGACCCGCCGGCGGGCGATGCCAAAATGACCGCCAAGCCGATCGCCACCGAGACGATTTTCACCGGCGACAAGGTCTTCGTGAAATTGCCGAGCGGCCAGTGGAAGGACATCCATGCTGCGATCGCCGAGCTGCAGCAGCGGGTCGAGTCGAGCGCGCAAAGCCTCACCGATTGCCAGCAGCTCGCGGACGACACGATCGACGGCAAGAAATTCGCGGTCTATACCGGCGCGGACAAGACCGACACGATCAATGTCGCGACCAAAATCTGGGTTTCGGCCGATACGGGCACTCTGGCGCGGACCGAGACCACGATCGCCGGCCCGACCGCGCCCGACGGCAAGATCCGGCATCAATTCATCTCGCTGCGCTACGACTACGCCGATATCAAAGCGCCGTCGGTTTCGAACTGACCCAGCGGGCGACAGCGGCCTCGTCGTCCTCCTTCGCGGCAACCCAGTCGCCGGCGCTTCCATCGCGCCGGTGCGCCTTTTTCCAGAACGGCGCGCGGGTCTTGAGGTAATCCATCAGAAATTCCGCGGCGTCGAACGCCTCGCCGCGGTGGGCGCTGGCGGTGGCGACCAAAACGATCGCCTCGCCGGCTGCGATCATGCCGGTGCGATGGATGACGAGGATGGCATCGAGCGGCCAGCGGCGCTCCGCTTCGGCGGCGACGCGGCCGATCTCGGCCTCGGCCATCTCCGGATAGCCTTCGATCTCGAGCGCGGCGAGAGTGCCGCCGTCGTCGCGGCACAAGCCGGTAAAAGTCACCAGCGCGCCGGTTTCGGCACCGAGGCCGAGCGCCGCGATCTCGGCGCTCGCGTCGAAAGCCTTCGTCTGAACGCGCAGGACGCGTCTCATCTCAGCCGCCCGTCATCGGCGGGAAGAAAGCGACTTCGGAGGCGGCAGCGATCGGCGCGCCAGCTTTGACGTGCTGGCGGTCAAGCGCGGCGCGGATCGCCCCCGCATTGGCAAAGGCTGCCGCGTAATTCTCGCCCCGCCGCTGCTGCCAGGCGATGAGATCGGCAATGGTCTTCACCGAGGCGGGCGGGGCGATGTCTTCTTCGGCGAGGCCGATGCGCTCGCGCACCCAAGCGAAATAGCGGGCCTTCATGGCTTTTCATCCTCGTCGACGAGATATTTGACGCCTGCGGTCAGATAGTCCCAGCCGGTGTAAAGCGTCAGCAGTGCCGAGACCCAGAGCAGCGCAAGACCGATGTGGGTCGTGCCCGGCAGAATCGGCTCGGCCGCCGGTCCGGCGATGAGAAAGCCGAGCGCGACGAGTTGTAGAAAGGTCTTCCATTTGGCCACCCGGCTCACCGGCACCGAGACCTTCAGCTCGGCGAGAAACTCGCGCAGGCCGGAGACGAGGATTTCACGGCACAGGATGACGATGGCCGCCCAGAGCGAGACGCTGGTGATCGTGTGGTCGGCAGCGAGCATGAGCAAGACGGCCGAGACGAGCAATTTGTCGGCGATCGGATCGAGCATGCGGCCGAGCGAGGATTGCTGCGCCAAGGCGCGGGCCAGATAACCGTCGAGGAAATCGCTGATGCCGGCCAAAATGAAGATCGCCAGCGCCGCCCAGCGCGCCGCGGCGACGCTCGGCCAGAACAGGCAGCCGACGACGACCGGCACGGCGGCGACCCGACCATAGGTCAAGAGATTGGGCAGGCTGAAGCGCCGGCTTGGCCCGCGTGCGACGGTGGAAACGACCATGTCGGGAAGGAACATGCCGCGGCGCAAAAGGTCAATAGACGCCGCTCGCATGCGTTGTCAGGTGCGCTCGCCGTGGAAGAAATCATAGACGAGCTTCGCCGTCGCCGAATTGATGCCATCGACCTTTTCGAGATCGGCGAGGCCGGCGCGCGCCACGGCCTTGGCCGTGCCGAAAGCCTGCAGCAGGGCTCTTTTACGTGCCGGTCCGATACCGGCGACCTCGTCCAAAGGATTACGGGTGAAGTCCTTCTTGCGCCGGGCGCGATGCGTGCCGATGGCGAAGCGGTGCGCTTCGTCGCGCAGCCGCTCGACGAAATAGAGCGCGGGATCGCGCGGCGGCAGCCGGAACGGCTCCTTGCCCTCGACGAAAAAGGTCTCGCGCCCGGCTTCGCGGTCGAGCCCCTTGGCGATCGCGACCACAGCGACATCATTGATGCCAAGATCGGCGAGGACGCCGCGGGCGGCTTCGAATTGGCCCTTGCCGCCGTCGATCAGGATGAGGTCGGGCCGCTGCGGAAACGCATCGGGGTCCTGATTGGCGCCTTCGTCTTCTTTGGCGAGACGGGTGAAGCGACGGCGCAAAACTTCGCGCATCATGCCGAAATCGTCGCCGGGGGTTAAATCCTCACCCTTGATGTTGAAGGTGCGATAATGCGCCTTCATGAATCCCTCCGGCCCGGCGACGATCATCGCGCCGACCGCGTTCGTGCCCATGATGTGGGAATTGTCATAGACCTCGATCCGCCGCAGGCTGTCCTCGATGCCGAGCGCCGCGGCGAGGGCGGCGAGCAATTTCTCCTGGCTGGCGCCATCGGCTAATTTACGCGACAGCGCCTCGCGCGCGTTCTGCGTGGCGTGATCGACGAGGTCCTTCTTCTCGCCGCGCTGCGGCACCGCGACCTCGATGCGATGACCGGCGCGCTCGCAGAGCGCCCGTTCGAGCAATTCGCGGTCCTCGATCTCGTGCGAAAGCAGAACGAGCCGAGCGGCGGGCTTGTCGGCGTAGAATTGCGCCAGAAAGGCGCCAAGCACTTCGCTTTGGCTCAGGCTTTTGTCGGCGCGCGGGAAATAGCCGCGGTTGCCCCAATTCTGATAGGTGCGGAAAAAGAAGACTTGCACGCAGAATTGCCCCGCCTCTTCGGCGATGGCGAAAACATCCGCCTCTTCGACCGAATGCGGATTGATGCCTTGCGCACCCTGGATGTTCGACAGCGCCGCAATGCGGTCGCGCAGACGCGCCGCGCGTTCATAGTCGAGCCGTTCAGCCGCCTCGTTCATTTCCTTGGCCAGCAGATCGCGCACCGCGCGGCTGCGACCGGAGAGAAAGGCTCGCGCCTCGTCGACAAGGGCGGCATAATTTGCCGGATCGACCTCGCCGGTGCAGGGCGCCGAGCAGCGTTTGATCTGATAGAGCAGACAAGGCCGCGTGCGATTGGCGAAATAGGAATCGGTGCAGGAGCGCAGCAGGAAGGCGCGCTCCAGGGCGTTCAAAGTTCGGTTGACCGCCCAGACGCTGGCGAAGGGTCCGAAATAATCGCCCTTGCGGTCGCGCGCGCCGCGATGCTTCATGATCTGCGGCGCCGGATGATCGCCGCTGATGAAAATGTAAGGGAAGGATTTGTCGTCGCGCATCAGGACGTTGAAGCGCGGCTTCATTTGCTTGATGTAATTGGTCTCGAGCAGCAGCGCCTCGGTCTCCGTCTCGGTCGAGACGAAGACCATTGAGCAGGTCAGCGCGATCATCCGTGCGATGCGGTTGGTGTGGCCGCCAAGCCGCATGTAGCTGGCGATGCGCTTGCGCACGCTCTTGGCCTTGCCGACGTAAAGCACCTCGCCGTCGGCGCCGAGCATCCGGTAGACGCCGGGTCCGAGCGGCGCATGCTTCCAATTCGCCTTGATGACATCGGCGCCGCGCTGGAGCGCGTTGCTGGGCTCGTCGCCAAGGTCGATGACCGGCTCAGTTTCGTCGATGGCCTCGCCTGCGGCAGTCTCGGCCGCGGCTGCGGGCGTTGCGTCGTTCGGGTTCGGGATCATTGATGGAGATGTAGGCGGCTAGCGCGGCCAGGAAAAGCCGGATTTCGCTGCGCCTCGGCCGCGCCGGATTTTGCCGGCTATCGCTGTGGTTTTGGCAAGATCATGATTTTGCGCCGGCTTTGCCGCGTCTGCCGCGGCGGTTGCGGCCGAGTCCGGCGGCGTCTGGACCTTGGGTTAAAATCGGGTTAGCTGTTGACGATGAGCGATGGCCCAAATCGGCCCAGGATTTGGCCGACGCCTGCAAAGTCTGCGGATGCGTCAGGCGCGCAGAAGCGGCGCAATTTTCGAGGCGACATGGATCGAAGCTTGGCCGTTCAGACGCCTGTTTCGCGGTCTGCCCGCTTGCCGCGCCGATGGGCGGCGTGTGCGGTCTTGGCCTGCGGCATCGGTCTCGGCGGCTGTGTCGAAGACAATGCAGCGCAAGCGCCTGTGGCGGCCGCGCCGCCATCCGACAATATTGCGCGCCGCCCCGATGTCAGCCCGGCCGGCGCGACCGTGGCGGTGGCCAGCATTAGCGGGGCGCCAGGCAGCCTCGACGACAAATATCAGGCCATGCTGACCTCGTTCGCCAAAGGCGGCCATGTGTCGATGGCCGATGCGGGCGGCGCCAATTATCTGGTGCGCGGCTATCTCAGTGCTTATCCCGAGGGCGACACGGCGACCGCCGTCTCCTACGTTCTCGATGTCTTCGATGCCGGCAAGCGGCGCACGCAGCGCGTCGAGGATGAGGTCGTCGTGCGCGGCACGGCGCCCGATCCCTGGTCGCTGGTCAGCGACGATGTTCTCGCCGCCGTCGCGCAGAAAAGCGCCGCCGATCTCGCCGCGGTGATGACCAACACGCCGGAAGCGATCGCCGCGAGCGCGCCGCCGGGCGTGGCATCGCCGCAAGTCGCGGCCAATGGCACGCAAGTCGCGGCCGTTGCGCCCGCCGCCCCGCAAGACGGTCAGACCGTCGTCGCCGCAACGCCGGCGGCGAATCCCGCTGCGTCCGCCCCGCAGCCGGGCGTCTCTGCAACGCCGTCCGGCAATGGCGACGGAATGACCGCCCAGCGCTAGCCAGCCCTTTCCCGATGCGATAAGCACTCCCCCGACCGCCGGTCGCGCAGCCCGCTGACCGCCAAGACCAGCTTCAACCTTGAGGATGCCCCATGAATTTTTCGCAGTTCGCCCGCCCGCTTTGCTTGACCGGTCTGCTCTTGGCCTCGACTGGCGCCTTTGCCGAACTTTCACCGGCCGGCGACTGGCGCGTTGCTGACGGCACCGCGACCATCCGCATCCATCGCTGCGGCGGTGTCTGGTGCGGCCGGGTGGTGTCGACGATCACCCCGGCCGGCAAAGACATTCACAATCCAGATCCGCGCAAGCGCAATCGGACCGTGCTCGGCCTCGAGGTGCTTTACGGTTTGCGCGCCAACGGTGCGAACGATTGGGCGGGCTACAGCTACAATGCTCAGGACGGCCAGACCTATACGATCTCGGTCTCGCTGCAGAGCGCGGCTGCGCTGCGGGTACAGGGCTGCGTGCCGGGCGGCGGCGCCTGCGGCGGCGAGACATGGACGCGGGTGCATTAAGCACCCCCGTTCAATTCTATGGACGGGACGGCGGCTGATCCGCCAAAATCACACGCTATGAAAATTCTCGCCGGCAATTCGAACCATGCGCTGAGCGCCGCCATCGCCGCTTATATCGGCGTCCCCTTGACCAAGTGCCAAGTGCGGCGCTTCGCCGACATGGAGATCTTCGTCGAGATTCAGGAGAATGTGCGCGGTGAGGACACGTTTATCGTCCAATCGACGTCCTTTCCGGCCAATGACCACCTGATGGAAGTGCTGATCATGACCGACGCGCTGCGCCGCGCCTCGGCCCGGCGCATTACCGCGGTGATCCCCTATTTCGGCTACGCCCGGCAGGACCGTAAGCCCGGGCCGCGCACCCCGATCTCGGCCAAGCTTGTCGCCAATCTCGTCAGCCGTGCCGGCGCCGACCGTGTGCTCACGGTCGATCTCCACGCCGGGCAGATCCAAGGTTTCTTCGATATTCCCACCGACAATCTGTTTGCCGCGCCGGTGATGGTGCGCGACATCCGCGAGCGCAACGACCTGAAAAATGTAATGGTCGTGTCGCCCGATGTCGGCGGCGTGGTGCGCGCGCGCGCGCTCGCCAAACGCATCGACGCGCCGCTCGCCATCGTCGACAAGCGCCGCGAGCGTGCGGGCGAATCCGAGGTGATGAATGTCATCGGTGATCCGAACGGCAAGACGTGTATTCTTGTCGACGACATCGTCGATTCCGGCGGCACGCTCTGTAATGCTGCCGACGCGCTGATCGCCCAGGGCGCCAAGGATGTCTATGCTTATATCACTCATGGCGTGCTCTCCGGCGGCGCCGTGGCGCGGATCGCCAAATCCTCGCTCAAGGAACTCGTCGTCACCGACACGATCGCCCCGACCGAAGCGGTTCTGCAGACGAAGAACATCAGGATTCTGCCGATCGCGCCTTTGATCGGCGAGGCTATCGCCCGCACCGCCAAGGAAGAAAGCGTCTCCAGCCTTTTCGACTAAAGTGCTTTCGAGCGAAGTGGGAACCGGTTCGCGTGAAGAAAACGCGTCAAAACAGAAAATCCCAGGTTGAATTAATCTTCTTTTCGCTTGCGCCTTGGTCACACCGCGCCGCTGCCCCATCTTTCTTGACT
>JAJXZN010000280.1 GCA_021780015.1 Pseudomonadota bacterium | reverse complement strand
GCGGCCTTGGTAAAGACCAAAGGCCGCGCCGGCAAGTGGCCGCGGCAGGCCGCCAGATGCGCGGCGAAAAGCGCGCCGTCCTTGTCGGCGAAAATATCGAGCGTCGCGCCGGGGCGGGGATTGACTTCAAGCAGGTGAAAGCCGTCCGCATCGGCAAGGAAATCGACGCTGTTCAAGCCGACAAGGCCAAGCGCTCGAGCAATCGTTCGCGCCGCGCCGGCGAGCGCCGCAAGCTGCGGCTCGGGACATTGCGCCGGCCGGACCGCGCCGCCGAAGCGAAACGGCAGCGTCGAAGACATGGCCGTCCATTGCGAACTTGCACCGAGGGCCTGCACATCGAGCCCATCGGCCAGCAGCAGGATGGAGACCGGCATGCCGGTGACGCGGCGCTGATAATAGTCGCCCGGCTCGGCCTCTGCGTCGCCGCCGCGGATGTGGATGCCGCCGCCGCCGCCCTGGCGCTTGATCAGCCAATGGCCGGGATCGGGCGGCGGATCGAAGCGGATCTCGGGATGTGGAATCGCGCGTTGCCTGCAGAGAGCCGCAAGCGTCCGCGGGTCTTTAGCCTTGGCGACAATCGCAGCCTTGTTGCCGAAGACGAAAAAATGTTGCGCTAGGCTATCGAGAATTTCTGGCCGGTCTTCAAACCCGCTGCCGTAGACGATCCCGGTCGGGCTTTCGCCAGCCGCAAGCGCACGCAATTGGGCAACGAGTTCGTCCGCAGCGAAACCGCGCTCCGCGTCGGCGACTTGCGCCGTCGCCGCCGCAAGAGCGCGCGTATCATCGTCGGCGAAGAAATCGACAACCAGCGGCTTAAATCCTGATCGCCGCGCCGCAGCGGCAAGCGCACGGCCCGAGGCGGCGGCGATCAGGACGGATTGAGCCTCAGACAAGCTCGCGCGCGAGTTTGAACGCGTCGCGGAAGTCGATGCAGAGCGGCGAATCCGAGGTGGCCATCTTTTTGAACAGGCGGAACTCGGTCTGATATTTCACATTGCCGATCGCAAGCGCGCCGATGCCGAGGCTGCCGCCCGGCAATTCCTTGCCGTCGTCATGCAGGTCGACGCCCTGGATGCCGAGCGGCGGCACGGCATTGACGTCGGCGCAGACGAGCAGATTCGCCGCCTTGCTGATATCCTCGGCCGAAAGGATCTGCACGCCGGCCCGGCCCGCGCATAGCGCAATTTCCGAATTGACGAGCAGATTGAGCACCTTGTCGTGGTCGCTGGCGTCCGCGAAGAAAGTCTCGACGCCGAAGCGCTTGCGGATCTCCTGGGTCGCCTTTTCGACGCGGTCCGGCCCGTTATAGCCGGCGAGCGTCACTTTCGCGCCTTCGAGCGCCGCAATGACCGCGGAGGAAAAGCCGACGACGCCGGTGGCGCCATAGACCACGACTTTGGTGCCGGAGAGCGAACGCTGCTTCTTCTGCTTCAACACTTTTTCGACGCAAGCAACCATCGCCGCCGCCGTCGTAAAGGAGCCCGCGGGATCGGCGAAGATCGAAATCTCGAACGGCTTGAGCAGGGTCTTTTTGGCCTTCTCGACCATATCGAGGGCCTGAATCGCATCCTTGCCGCCGATGAAGACGCCGGTGCGCACGGCATCGCGCGGCGAGCGCGAAAACATCGCGTCCTGCACGAGCGGCTCGATCTCGTCGAGCGTGACATTGGTATAGGGCGTCACCGAATCATAGCCGGCGTCGAGTGCCATGTTCACGTCGAACGGGCTCATATGTTTCAGCGGGCTGAGCATGTGCAGAATGAGCTTGGCCATTATTTGATTCCCTGTAGGTCTTCGGCGCCCGATGGGTCCGGCGCGCTTCTTAAATCTTGGGCGGGTGAATTTAGCGTGATTTTGGCGCCGTGATTGATGGCTTTGCAAATGACCAAGACCGGTTCGCCCCCGTTCCCCGTCGTCTGCGCCGGCCTTTCTTCCCGAACCCGGCGGACAAGTCTCTGCGCTTCATCGTCGCTGGCGGCAAAGGCAAAGCCGGTCGGCCCCCAGGAGCTTTGACCGATGCCTTCGGCGCCATGATGGGCGAGCCGCGCCATCACGGCGGCAACGGCAGTGCTTGTGTAGCGTTCTCCGCCCTGGGCCGGAGCGAAATAATCGCCGAGAATTGCCTGAATATGGCTGACGGCCCGGCCGAACTGCGGCAGGTCCCGCTCGACCAAGGCCGGCAGGGCCTGCATCAGCAACCGATGGCAGATGTCCGCCGCGGCAGTCGCCGAAAATTTGGGCAGAGCGGCGAAGGCGGCCCTTTCGTCGGCGCCATGTACGCCCTCGAAGCCGCTGTCCATGACCAGAATGACCCGCCAGTCCTCCGGGAACGGCAGATGGCTAAGCACCGGCGGCAGCACCGTATTGGGGCCATGGCCGCCATCGACGACAAGCCCGCCGCGCGAGAAGAGAGCCGCGCCGATGCCCGAGCGGCCGCCCCGCTGCAGCAGCAGCGCATCGCCGGCAAAATCCTCCGGCAGGCCTTCGAGCCGGCGCAGCCCCGCGGCCAAGGCGAAGGCAAGCTGTGTCCCCGAACCGAGACCCGTATGCGCCGGAATGGCCTCCTCGATCCGCACGCGATAGGCCGCGCTCAGGCCAAGATGCCGGCGCAGCCTCTCGACATGCGCGCCGACGCGCTCGGCATCCGGCCCTTCGACAAGATTTTCCGCGGCGCGGCTGATCGTCAGCGCGGTGACGGGCCGGTCGATTGCCATGCCGAAACTGCCGAAACGGCGGCCAAGCACCCCATTGAGATCGAAAAATCCGAGGTGAAGACGGGCGGAGGTCTGGACCGACACGCGAGTTTGCATTTCGCCTTCAACCTAATGAGAACGCTACGCCGCTTACAGAGGCTTCATCACGCCCATATGGCAGGCGCGCAAGCCGCTCCTTATACGCCGCTCAACGAAACGCGCCAGACTGGACCTATAACATCGATATTGCCATAGTGCGCGCCGCGGAGGAGGCTTTGAGATGAGCGAACGTCAACACGAACGCACCTATGACGAAGCCGAGATCAAGGCACGCCTTGAACGCGAATTGCCGCATTGGCACTATGAAGACGGCTGGATAAGACGGAAATACCGCACCCACAGCTGGAAAGGCACGCTGATGGTGATCAACACGGTCGGCCACCTCGCCGAGGCCGCCTGGCATCATCCCGACATCACAGCGTCTTACGCCTGGGTTGAAGTCCGCTTGAAGAACCACGCCGCCAAGGGCATTACCGACAAAGATTTCCAATTGGCGAAGAAGATCGAGGAGGTCGTGCATTGGCAGCCGGGCAAGGACGGTTCGGCACTCGAAGGCACGCCGGCTGAGGATCAGCGCTTCGCCTATATCAAATACGACAAAGACTAACTCTCTCCATGACCTCGGATCGCGGTCGCGACGACGTGAGGACTAAATGACGGCTTATGTTGATGGCACGGCGGTCCCGCTCGAGGCGGCGGCCGCGGAGGCGGCGCGGCTGCTCGACGGCGCGCGGCTGCCTTTGGTCGCCGGCTTGCAGACCGATGTCGCCGGCGCGCGCGCGGCGATCCTTCTCGCCGAGAAATTGCACGGCGCCTATGACCATGCCGCGAGCGATGCGCTGCTGCGCGATGTCGGCGTTTTGCGCCAGGCCGGCCGCATGGTGACGACGGCGAATGACGTCCGCATCCGCGCCGATCTCGTGCTGCTCGTCGGCCCGCGCCTGACCGTGCTTTGGCCCGAACTTGCCGAAAGGCTGGCGCTGGCCGCGCCGCCGCGGCTCAGCCCCGACAAGGCGGCGCGCAAAATTTTCTGGCTCGGCGGCGAGCCGGCTGCCGCCGCCGCGATCGGCGCGACTCACATCGGCGTCGGCGCCGATCAATTGCCTCTCGCGGTCGCCGGGCTGCGCGCCGCGGTCGCCGGGCGTAAGAGCCGCCTTGGCGGGGCCTTGGCCAAAAGCTTGGCCGAACTCGCCGAAAATTTGAAAGCGGCGCATTTCGGCGCCGCCGTCTGGTCGGCCGAATCGCTCGACGAACTGACCATCGAAGCCTTGAGCGGACTCGTGCTCGATCTCAATCAGAAGACCCGCTTCACCAATCTTGCGTTCGGTCCGGCGCAGAACGGCGTCGGCGTCTTGCAGACATCGGGCTGGATGACTGGCTTTCCGATCCGCACCGGCTTCGGCCGCGGCTATCCCGAGCACGACATCTGGCGCTTCGACGCCAACCGCCTCGTCGATACCGGCGAGGCCGATGCGGCGCTGTGGATTTCGGCCTATGGCGCGGCGACGCCGAACTGGCGGCGCAAGGTGCCCTTCATTGCGCTCGCCGCACCCGGCACGACATTTTCCTATCCGCCGAAAGTGCAGATCGAGGTCGGCGCGCCGGGACAAGATCACGATGCCATCGAATGGGCACGCGACGTCGCAAGCTTCACTGCGACATCCGCCACGACGGCGAGCGAAGCGCCGCGAGTTGACGCGGTGATCGGCCTCATCAGCGAACATCTGAAAGGAAACTGAGGCATGTTGATACGCCTGGCCGGCGGCCATGTCGTCGATCCCGCCAACGGGCGGGACGGCGTCGGCGACATCTGGATCAGAGATTCGCGCATCATTGAGGCGCCGCACGGCGAAACGCCGGACGAGGTCTTCGACGTCTCCGGCAAGATCGTCATGGCCGGGGCGATCGACATCCATTCGCATATCGCCGGCGGCAATGTGAACACCGCCCGCCTGCTGCTGCCGGAGAACCATCGCGCCCATGTCGCGCGCCCGGCCGAGACGCCGCTTTCGACCGCTGGCTGGTCGACGTTCGAGACCGGCTGCCGCTATGCTGCAATGGGCTTCACCACCGTCATCGAGCCGGCCGTGCCGACGCATACGGCGCTGCATTCGCATCTCGAACTCGCCGACATTCCGATCGTCGACAAGGGCATCCTCACCGTCGTCGGCGAAGATGATTTCCTGCTCAACCTTCTGCGCGAGGGAGGCAATCGCACGGCCATCGCCGATTATCTCGCCTCGGCGCTGGCGCAGACGAAGGGCCTCGGCATCAAGAGCATCAACCCCGGCGGCTCGGTCGCCTTCGCCGACAACGCCCGCACCTACGACCTCGACGATACGGTCCCGTTCTATGGCGTCACCTCGCGCCAGATTACCGAGGCCTTGCAGCAGGGCGTGATGGACATCGGCATCGCCCACCCGCTGCACCTCCACACCAACAACCTCGGCATCGGCGGCAATGTCGATACCGCGCTGCGGACCTTGCAAGCCGCGAACGGCAAGCCGCTGCATCTCGCGCATCTGCAATTCTATGCCTATGGCAAGGAAGGCAAGCGCGGCTTCTCCTCGGCCGCGGCGCAGCTTGCCGCCGCCGTCAACACGACACCCAACGTCACGATCGACGTCGGCAGCGTGATGTTCCGGCAGACGGTCACGATCTCCTGCGACGTCATTCGTCAGTTCGCTTCGGTCGGCACCGCCAAGCCGCGCAAATCGGTGATCTTCGACGGCGAGGTCAATGGCGCCGGCGTCGTGCCCTATCTCTACAAGGCCGAGAGCTTCTACAATGCGATCCAATGGGCGGCTGGGCTCGAGCTCTTCCTGCTCATCACCAATCCGGCGCAGGTCTTCTTCACCACCGATCATCCGAACGGCGCGCCCTATACGACCTATCCCGATCTCTTCGCGCTGATCATGAGCCGCGATCTGCGCAACAAATGGCTCGCCGACATTCCAAAGGAGGCGGCAGAGCTGACGACGCTGGCGTCGATTGCGCGCGAATATACGTTCAGCGAGATCGCCACTATGACGCGCGTCGCGCCGGCAAAGCTCCTCGGCCTCAAGGATCGCGGCCATCTGACGCCCGGCGCGCTCGCCGATGTCGCGGTTTATGACGACGATCCGGCCGACCGGGCGCGGGCTTTCCGCCACGCCCATCTCGTCTTCAAGGACGGCGATCTGGTCGTCCGCGACGGCCAGATCACCCATTACCGCACCGGCCGCGCACTCACCGCGCGGCCCGCCTATGATTCCAATATCGACCGCCGCTTGTCGCGCTATTACGACGAGGTTTATGGCCTCTCGCGCGATCTGTTCAAAGTGCCCGAGCACGCGATCGGTGTCGACCATGCCTTTGAGGAGGTTGCATGCCAGGGATAACCCGCAACGGCGTGCGCATCGACGACAGCTTCGCCGAAGCTTTCCCGATGCGCGGCACGGCGCTTTTGATCACCGGGCCGAACCGCAAATGGGCGCGTCAGGCGGCCGTGACGATGACGGGCTTTGCGACGTCGGTCATCGGCTGCGGCGTCGAGGCGGGAATCGACGGCGAGGTCGACCCGCGCGATACGCCGGACGGACGGCCGGGCGTGCGCGTACTCATCTTCGCCATGTCCTCGAACGAGTTGCAGAATCAGTTGACGAACCGCGTCGGCCAATGCGTGCTGACCTCGCCCGGCTCGGCCTGTTTTGCCGACTTGACCGCATCGGATGAAATGAAGCTCGGCGATCTCCTGCGCTATTTCGGCGACGGCTGGCAGATCTCGAAAAAATTCGGCGGCCGGCATTTCTGGCGCATCCCGGTGATGGACGGCGAATTCCTCTGCGAGGCGACGGTCGGCCTGACCAAAGGCGCCGTCGGCGGCGGCAATCTGCTCATCTGCGGCGCCGATTACGAATCGACGCTGCGCGCCGCGGAAGCCGCGGTCGAGCAGATGGAGAAGGTCAAGGGCGCGATCATGCCCTTCCCCGGCGGCATCGTGCGCTCCGGCTCGAAGGTCGGCTCGCGCTACAAAGTGCTGCATGCCTCGACCAACGATGCCTTCTGCCCGACCCTGCGCGGCCAAGTCGCGACCGCACTCGACGACGATCTCGGCTGTGTGCTCGAAATCGTCATCGACGGATTGACCGAAGCCGCGGTTGCCGACGCCATGCGCGTTGGCCTCGCCGCCATCGTCAAGCTCGGCCCGAAGAAAGGCGCACGCCGCGTCAGCGCTGGCAATTATGGCGGCAAGCTCGGACCCTTCCATTTTCACCTGAAGGAATTGGCGCCGTGACGCTTGTTCTCTCGCTCAAAGCGCAGCCGCCGCAGCGGCTCGATCTATCGCCGCTCGTGCCGCATCTGCTCAAAGACAAGAGCGCCAAGGAGATCGCCGGGATCGATCTCGCGACAACGAAGGAGCCGGCCAAGGTCGGCGACATTTTCCGCATCCGTGCCGGCAGCGT
>JAJXZN010000072.1:1679-7210 GCA_021780015.1 Pseudomonadota bacterium | reverse complement strand
AATTCATCGAGCGAGGTCTTGCGGATGAAGCGGCCGACGCGGGTGACGCGCGGATCGTCTTTGGTTACGAGCTTTGTCGCGTCGAAGTCGAGCATGTCGGTGCGCATCGAGCGGAACTTGAAGACTTCGACGACCTCATTGTTGAAGCCATAACGCTTTTGGCGGAACAGCGCCGGCCCCTTCGAATCGAGTTTCACCGCCAGCGCGACGATCGCCATCACCGGTAAAGAAATCAGAAGGCACAGACCGCCGACGATCTTGTCGAAGGCATATTTGAGAATGACGTCCCACCCGGCGATGGGTTTGTCGAAAATATCGATGAGCGGAACGCTGCCGATGTAGGAATAGGAATGCGGCCGGAAATGCAGCTTGTTCATATGCGCCGCGAGCCGGATATCGATCGGCAGTACCCAGAGTTTGCGCAGCATTTGGAGTATGCGCTGTTCTGCGGTGATCGGCAGGGTAAAGATGATCAGGTCGATGCGCGTGCTGCGGCTGAAGGCGAGAAGATCATCGACCGTTCCGAGCTTCGGGAAGCCCGCGACGACGGCCGGCGAACGTTCGTCCGTCCGGTCGTCGAATATGCCGAGAATTTGCAGATCGGGTTGCGGCTGCGCCGCCAATTGGTTGAGCAGGGCATCGGCCGCGTTGCCGCCGCCGACGAGCACCGTGCGACGGGCGAGGCGACCGGTGCGGATCATGCGATCGACGAGCAGGGCAAGCGCGGCGCGTTCGCCGGCAAGCGCGGCGAGGCTGCCGCCATACCAAGCGAGCATGAAGACGCGCGAGAAAACCGCATCGAGCTTCAAGAAAAAGATCAGCGCCAGGGCAACGGCGAAGACGACCGTTACCGCACCGGCGAGGCGCAGGCCATCGGCGGGAAAACGCCGGAAGGCGCTGATTTTGTAAAGCTCGGCGCTTTGCAGTGCGAGCACAGCGAAACCCGCGACCAGCGGCACGCCAAGGAGATAGGGCTGACTAAAGCCCTCCGACCGGGCGATGTAGAAATAATAGATGGCAAAGCCGGTGGCGGTGATCAGCAGACATTCGACGAAGCGGACGAGACCTTCGAGAACCACCCGCGAAAAGCCCGGCACATTGGCGCCGCTCTGCATGGCGCGCGCCGCCGCGGCGAGGGCTTCGCTGCTCATGTCCGAATTGCCCGAAGCCGGCGCTGAGGGCTCGGTCTTTTGCAGATCGGAGAGCGAGAATTTTGCCATGTTCCGCTGTCTCACGAAGAGGGAAGGGCAAAGGATGTCGCGGCGGCGCCGCGGTTACGCCGATTGGCCATCGCTTCGACATAGCCGGCAAGGACGGAATCCGCCATGTCGCTGATCTTGAATTTGGTCTTCACGAAGCTTGCGAGTGCTTGGCTGTCCGCATCGGTTTCCGCAGCCGGGCGGGCGAGCATCTTTCGCATGATTTCCGCCAAGACATGCGGATCGTCGGGCGGGATCAGCCGGTCGCGGAAGGGACCAAAAATTTCGTTGATGCCGCCCACATCGGTGGCGACGATGGGCACTTGCGCGGCAGCCGCTTCCAGCACGACATAGGGCAAGGATTCGGCGCGGCTCGGTACGACGAGGATGCGGCCGAGCGGAAAGGCCTCATGCGCCGGCAGCAAGCCGGCAAAGGTGATCTGTCCGGCGACGCCGCGCGCCTGCGCCAATTCGGCCAGTTTGCTTTCGTCCGGGCCGCTACCGACAAGCACGAGGCGAGGCTTGACTTGCCCTTGCGAGAGAAGCGCGAGGGCGTCGATCAGCGTGTCGATCCCCTTGGCTGCGCGCAATTCGCCGACATAGAGAAATTCGGCCGCACCCGGCAGCGGGCGCACCGGCAGAAATTCGTTTGGAGCGAGGCCGTTATAAACGATGCGCGTCAGCTTCGTCGTCGGCCCCACCCTGCGGCGAAATTGCTGCGCGATATAGGAGCTTTCGAAGAGAAAGACATCGGTGCCCGCGACCATCAGGCGTTCGGCCGCCATATAGGCGCGCTCGACGAGCGGGGCGGAGCGATAATTGAAGCTGCCGCCGTGCGGCGTATAGGCGCGGACCGCGTTGCCCTTGAAGGGCAGGAGAGCGGGCAGCCGCGCATAGGCGCCGCCTTTCGATCCATGGCCGTGAATCACATCGACGTTCAAGCCGGCCGCATAGTGCGCCACACGCCATACCGCGGGCAGATCGAGCAGATGCGCCGGCCTGCGCATGGGAATGCGCAAGAGGCCAAGCTCCAAAGCGGGCGCCAGCGCGCCAAGGACTTCATCGCCGCGGGCGCCCCCGGTAATAGAATCGGTAACGAGCCCGACAGAATGACCGCGGGCGATCTGCTCGCGCGTCAGATCGATGACGTGGCGAAACAGACCACCAATCGGCGCCCGCAGGACATGCAGGATGCGCAGCTTTTGCTCCGGCCCGGTCGACGGTTTCGACATCATGCTGACGCCTCGTCAGAAATAGCGTTCGCGGACGACGATCGTATCGCCGGGTCTTATCAGATGAAGGATCGGCACCGAAGCGGTAATCGGCCGTCCGTCGATGACGCGGGTGAGATCAACCATGTCCTTATAGGCTCTCGGCGTGAAGCCGCCGGCGATCGCAACGGCTGTCTCGGCGGTCATGCCATTGACATAGGGATATTGCCCGGGGGTCGTCACTTCACCCAAGACGAAGAAGGGGCGGAAGGCTTCGACCTCGATCGAAACATGCGGATCGCGGATAAAGCCGTCGCGCAACCGCGCTTCGATTTTGCGCGCCAATGTGCTCGTCGTATCGCCCGCGGCCGACACGATGCCGATCAGGGGCATCGCAATATGGCCAGTCCCATCAACGGCATAAGAGTTGCTGAGGCTGTCTTGCCCGAACACGATGATCCGCAGCCGGTCGCCGCTCGCAAGCGTATAGGGCGCATCGGGATTGGTATCGAGGAGGGCTGAATAGGTCGTTGTCGCGCAGGCGCCCAGCACAAGATATAAAACGAGCAGGCAGAGCGAAACGAAAGAGCGCCGCATGTCGATGGCCACCGCGTGAAGGTTTCACAGAGGAACTGAGATCGCGCGGCTTTTGTAATTTATTATGGTTAACAAAGCTTAACTCTCGCGTCGGGGCCGATGTTTGGAATTAACTTCGTTTCAACCATAATTGCGCTTGATGTTGCAGACGAAAAAGACACGGCGCCGATCTGCGTGTCGCATTGCGGTCCCCGAGGCATCAGATGAGCAGGGTCTTCGAGCCGGACATGACGATTGACGAAGCCCCGAACGATTTGGAGATCGGCGCGATCGGAGCGGCGGTCTATGCCCGGAAATATTGGGTTCTGATTCCGACCTTGCTGGCGTTTCTTCTTGCCGCGGCCTATGTGACGGTCGCCAGGCCGAGATATACCGCCGACACCCAGGTGCTCCTCGAAAATCAGGAAAGCTATCTGACGCGCGCCCAACGCGGCGAGGGCGGCGCCGAAATGCCGCCGACCATCGATGAAAATTGGGTCGGCAGCCAGGTCTCGCTGATCACCTCGCGCGATGTGGCGCGCGATGTCATCGAAAGGCTCGGCCTCGTCGGCAATCCCGAGCTCGACCCGCTGTCGAAGGGCCTCGGCACCATCCAACGGACCCTGATCCTTTTCGGTCTCGCCCGCAATCCGATGCGGGTCTCGGCGGAAGATCGGGCCATCGACAATTTCGAGCAGAGACTAACCGCCTATTCGCCGCCGAAAACGCAGGTCGTGATGATCGACTTTTGGGCGCATGATCCGGTCTTTGCGGCACGGGTCGCGAACGAAGTCGCGTCCGTCTATCTGCAAAGGCAGGCCGACGCCAAGCGCATGGTGGCAAAGAACGCCGCCGGGGCGCTGGCCGGCCAGATCAAAGAGCTCCGGTCGCAAACGCTGCGCGCGGCAGACGACGTCGAACGCTACCGCGCGACCTCGGGATTGCTCGCCGGCAGCAACAATATGACCATCACCACGCAGCAGCTCGCCGATCTCAACACGGATCTGTCGCATGCGCGGACGGAACAAGCGGATAGCCAAGCTAAAGCCATGCTCATCCGGCAATTGCTGCGCCAGGGCCGGGTTGCCGAAATCCCCGACGTTGCCAACAACGATCTGATCCGCCGCATTGCCGAGCAGCGGGTGACCGCCAATGCACAGCTCGCGCTCGAATCAGGCACGTTGCTGCCGCACCATCCGCGGATCCTCGAATTGAAAGCCGAGATCAGAAATCTCGATGCGCAATTACGGCTCGCTGGCGATAATATCGCGATCGCCCTGGAGAACGATTCCAAGATCGCCGCCGCGCGCGTCGCCAATCTCGAAGCCGCGATCGATCAGCAGAAACAGGCGGTCACGACCGCCGACGCCAATGCCGTGCGTCTGCATGAGCTTGAGCAGATCGCGCAGGGCTACCGCACGCAACTCGATAGTACGACCGCCAAGTATCAGGAGGCGCTCGCCCGCCAGTCCGCCGCGACGCCGGCCGACGCGCGCATCATTGCCGTAGCGGCGCCGCCCGACGAGCCATCCTTCCCCAAGAAGACGCAGATCATAACCCTCGCGACACTTGCCACCTTTGTTCTGTCTCTCGGCACCGTCATTGGCCGCGAGCTTTTGGCGGACCGGCCGATGCCGGTGCCAGTGCCAGCGCAAAGCTATCCGCCTCGGCCGGTCCCGAATGAGGATCGGCCCGCGGCGCCCGCCTCGGTGCTCGACCGGCTCAAGCGTTTTGGTAGCGCACGCGTGTCCGAGCCGCATGACGAGGAGAGCGCCGAAATCGATGTGGGGGAAGCCCCGGGAAAGATTGCCGGCAAATCCATGTCCCCGCAGGGCTTGAATATCGTCGCAACGCGGCTCGACAAGAGCGAAGAAGCGACCGATGCGCTCATCGACTTTGCGCGAACGCTCGCCCGCGACGGCCGGCCGATCATCGTCGATCTCGATTCGCAGAACGGTCAGATGGCCAAGCTGATCGGGCCCCAGGAAGACGAAGAGGCGACGCTGGCGGGCCTCACCGATCTTCTCGACGGCAACGCCAGCTTTGCCGATGTCATCCATCGGGATAGCGCATCGCGCCTGCATTTCGTGCCGTTCGGTTCAAAAGACGATTTCAACCCCGACGACCTCGACATCATCCTCGACGCCTTGTCGAAAACCTATGATTTCGTCGTTCTGGCGGCGCCGCCGTTCCGCGGCAGTCCTATGACCAAAGCGCTGGCGCCTTACGCCGATTTTGTCGTCCTTGCGACGCCGGGCGAGCAGGACGACGCCACGACGCAGGCCGCGCGCGACGAACTGAGCGCTGCCGGCGCGGCGGAAATCTTGCTTGTCGGCGGCGAAAAGCAAGCCGCGTAGCCGGCATCGTCATGCCGGCGTTGGCGGCCTGATTTTGGCGTGACCTTGACCGTTGTTTTTTCCAGCGGCGCATTTATCTGCGACTCATTGGCCTGCGGTTGTCGACGCCGCGGCCGCGTCGCCTATATTCCGTGGCGGCGGATCGCAGCGCAAGATTTCGGGGTGGCATGGAGACTATCGAGACAGCG
>JAJXZN010000072.1:0-1669 GCA_021780015.1 Pseudomonadota bacterium | reverse complement strand
GGCCGTCCGCGAGCGTCGCACGCGGACCCTGAAGCATGGCGACACTTTCGCCATGTTCGACAACAATGGCGATGTCCTCTCCGCGCCGGGTAGCCCGGAGGGAATTTTTCACCGCGACACGCGCCATCTTTCGCATCTGACGCTGTCGATCTGCGGGCAGCGGCCGATTCTCCTGAGTTCAACATTGCGTGACGACAACGGCGCGTTGATCTGCGATCTGACCAATCCCGATCTGCACGAGGCCAATCATCTTGCGCTCGAACACGATCTCATTCACCTGCGGCGGTTGAAATTCCTCTGGAAAAGCGCGAGCTTCGAGCGGCTTGCCGTGCGCAATTTTTCCGAACGGCGCGAGCGGGTCAAAATCCGCATCGATTTCGCCGCCGATTTCGCCGATCTCTTCGAGGTGCGCGGCAGCCGGCGCGCGCGGCGCGGCACGTATCATCCGACCCAGGTCAATACCGATTGCGTGGTGCTCGCCTATACCGGCCTCGATGCGCGCCGCCGCGAGACCCAATTGCGCTTTGCGCCGCAGCCGACGCGGCTCGAGCCGCATTGCGCGATCTTCGAGATCGATCTCGAGCCGCATGAACGCGCCTCAATTTTCATCGAGATTCGTTGTGAGCCGACCGCGGTCAATGCGCCGCCGTGGAAGCTGTTTTTCTCGTCCTTGCGCGATGCCCGCCGCGATCTGCGCATCTCGACCGAACGCGCCGCGGCCGTTGAAACGTCGAACGATATTTTCAATGAGGTGATGCATCGGTCGATCGCCGATCTCTACATGCTGACCACGAATCTGCCGGAGGGGCCTTATCCTTATGCCGGCATCCCCTGGTTCAGTACCGTCTTCGGCCGGGACGCGCTCATCACCGCGCTGCAGACCCTCTGGTTCGATGCGGCGATCGCGCGCGGCGTCCTTTTCTATCTTGCCGCCAATCAGGCGACGGCGATCGATGCCGCGGCGGATGCCGAGCCGGGCAAGATTCTGCATGAGGCACGGCGCGGCGAGATGGCGGAGCTCGGCGAGGTGCCGTTCCGGCGTTATTACGGCAGCGTCGATTCGACACCGCTGTTTGTCATGCTTGCCGGCGCCTATCTGGAGCGCACCGGCGATATCGCAGCCCTTCGCGCGCTCTGGCCGCATGTCGAAGCGGCCTTGAATTGGATCGACGTCTATGGCGATCGCGACGGCGACGGCTTTGTCGAATATGGCCGCAAGACGGAAGAAGGGCTCATCAATCAAGGCTGGAAGGACAGCCACGATTCCGTCTTTCATGCGGACGGCACGCTGGCGCAGGGGCCGATCGCGCTTGTCGAAGTGCAAGGCTACGTCTATGCCGCCAAGCGGGCGGCTGCGATGGTCGCGCGGCGTCTGGGTTTGGAGGATCGCGCCGTAAAACTCACCCACGACGCCGAAAAGCTGCAGACGCGGTTCGAAGCGAGTTTCTGGGACGAGGAGCTTGGCATTTACGTCCTCGCGCTCGATGGCGAAAAGCGGCCCTGCCGGGTCCGCACGTCGAACATGGGCCATGCGCTCTTCACGGGGATCGCGGCGCCGGCGCGCGCGGCGCGGATCGTGCGGGCATTGACCGGCAGCGCGGCTTTCTCGGGCTGGGGGATCAGAACCATCGCAGCCGGCGAAGCGCGCTACAATCCCATGAGCTATCAC
>JAJXZN010000163.1:5362-7220 GCA_021780015.1 Pseudomonadota bacterium | reverse complement strand
CCCTGCCATAAAGGCGCTTGCGACGAGCAGGACGAGGACGGCGGCACGAAGAGCATAGCGATCGAGATCGGCAACGCGCGGCGAGGGCGCGCCGACGTGAAGCGCTCCGATCCGCGCCGCGAGCCGCTTGCGATGCAGGGCCCACAGCGCCTGCGTCGCCGGATCGGCATTGGCATTGGCCAACGCGTCATCGAGGCCCGAGGCGGGGCCATGGGTGAAGTCCGAGCTTTTGTCGATCCGCGCGAGGGCGGCCTTGCGGGCCGGATTGCGCAGGCCGAAAAGCGGGACGAGCGAGGCAACAAAAGCAATGGCGAAGAGCCCGACGCCGATCTCGCGCCAGAGGGGGCCGAGTTCGAGCCAGAGGCCGGCAAAAGCCAGCGCAACGAAAAGACCGACGACAATGAGCGGCGGCACCAGAGCGCGCCACAAGGCCTCCCAGAAAAGGACCGCGCGGGCACGCAGGACCAGCCGGTCAAGCTGGCGCATCGGCGTCTCGGTCGACTTATCGTTCTTCTGTTCGGCCAATGAAGGCTCCGGATTGGCCCCGTCTCGCACAGATAGGCCGCAATTGGGTCCGCGGAAGGGCGATTATCGGAGCCAGGGCGGCAATTTGTCGAGCCCGATCAATTGCTCATAGGTCTCGCGCGGGCGCACCACGGCATAATTGGCGCCGTTGACCAGAATCTCGGGCACCAGCAGCCGCGAATTATAGGTTCCGGCCTGGACCGCGCCATAGGCCCCGGCCGAGAGCACCGCGAGCAGGTCGCCGGCGCGCGGCTCCGGCATCGCCCGATCGAGGGCCAGGAAATCGCCGGTCTCGCAGACCGGCCCGACGACATCGGCGATGATCTGCGGCGCGCCGGCCACCGGCTGCACCGGGATGATCTCGTGATGCGCGTCGTAAAGCGTCGGCCGGATCAGATCGTTCATGCCGGCATCGACAATGACGAAGGTTTTCGCCTCGGCCTTTTTCACATAGAGCACGCGGGTGACGAGAATGCCGGCATTGCCGGCGATGAGCCGCCCCGGTTCGAAGATCAATGGCCGGCCGAAGCTGCCGAAATGGCGGCGCACGATCTTGGCGTAGAGATCGGGATGGAAGGCATCGCCCGTGTCCGTCGGCCGGTAGGGAATGCCGAGGCCGCCGCCGAGGTCGATATGGTCGATCGCGTGACCGTCTTCTTCGAGCACGCGCAAAAATTCCGCGATCAGCGCGAAGGCATTGTCGAACGGCTCGAGGTCGGTGATCTGCGAGCCGATGTGAATGTCGATCCCCGTGACCTTGATCCCGGGCAGCGCCGCGGCACGCCGGTAGACATCGCGGGCACGGTTCAGCGGAATGCCGAACTTGTTCTCCGCCTTGCCGGTCGAAATCTTCGCATGGGTGCGGGCATCGACATCCGGATTGACGCGCAGCGCGATCCGCGCCATGCGGCCGCGCGCCGCGGCGATTGCGGAAATCGCCGCAAGTTCCGGTTCGGATTCGACGTTGAAGCAGAAAATATCTTCTTCGAGCGCATAGCCGATCTCGGCCGCCGTCTTGCCGACGCCGGAGAAAGTGATCTTAGCGGCTTCGACGCCGGCGGCGCGGGCGCGGCGCAATTCGCCTTCCGAGACGACGTCCATGCCGGCGCCGAGCCGGCCCAGCGTCGTCAGCACCGCCTGGTTCGAATTGGCCTTCACCGCATAGCAGACGGCGACCGGCAGATCGCCGAACGAGCGCTTGAAGACATCATAATGGCGGGTGAGCGTCGCGGTCGAATAGCAATAAAACGGCGTTCCGACCTCTGCCGCCAGACGATCGATTGCAACTCCCTCGGCGTGCAGGACGCCGCCCTTCAGCGCGAAATGATGCATG
>JAJXZN010000163.1:0-5352 GCA_021780015.1 Pseudomonadota bacterium | reverse complement strand
CATGCGCCGATCATTTCACCAATGGGTCGAGCAGAAAGCTCTTGTCGGTCACGGCGGCGGAGGTGCCGGCCGGCTTGACGGGCACATGGCCCGGCTGGGCGGGATCACCGGCCATCGGATTGATGGTCTGGACCTGCATCGGCACGGTCTGGCCGACGGGAACGTCGGGCGGCGGTTCGGGATCGCCGCGCCGGCCGCAACCGCTGAGGGCCAAGGCAAGAAAGGCGAGGCCCAAAAGGCCGCATCTGCCGCAGAAAGATCGATTCACGCCAAAGCTCCGATAGGCCCAGGCCTTATAGACGAAGGCTTTGGCAAAACGAAGCCACGCACGAGCGCATTGCTTAATCCTTCGTGGTTTTCAGCCGTTCGAGCCAGGCTTGTGCCTGCGCGGTCACATTGGCCGGCGCCGTGCCGCCAAAGCTCGTGCGGCTCGCGACGGAATTTTCGACGCCGAGCACAGCGAAAACCGTCTCGTCGAGCCGGGGCTCGATCGATTGCAGATCAGCGAGGCTCAAGGCCTCAAGGCCGATGCCGCGCTCGGCCGCCAAGGCCACCAGCCGCCCGGTGACGTGGTGCGCCTCGCGGAACGGCAGTCCGAGTTGGCGCACCAGATAATCGGCGAGGTCGGTCGCGGTCGCATAGCCGGCGCCCGCCGCCGCCTTCATCCGCGCGAGATCCGGCACGAAATCGCCGACCATGCCTGTCATCGCGGCAAGGCACAGCGACAAGGTCTGCAGCGCGTCGAACGTGCCCTCCTTGTCCTCCTGCATGTCCTTGGAATAGGCGAGCGGCAGCCCCTTGAGCACGACGAGCAGGCCGCTGAGCGCGCCGATGACGCGGCCCGACTTGCCGCGGACGAGTTCGGCCGCATCGGGATTGCGTTTCTGCGGCATGATCGAGGAGCCGGTCGAGAATTTGTCGGAGAGGCGCAGGAAGCCGAATTGCGGCGTCGTCCAGAGGACGATCTCCTCGGCGAAACGCGACAGATGCACGGCGCAGAGCGCCGCCGCCGACAGCGTCTCGATCACGAAATCGCGATCCGACACGCTGTCGAGCGAATTGGCCGTCGGCCGGTCGAAGCCGAGCGCCTTGGCCGTCGCGAAGCGATCGATCGGGAAGGACGTGCCGGCCAGCGCCGCGGCGCCGAGCGGGCTTTCGTTGAGCCTCGCGCGCGCATCGCGGAACCGGCCCCGGTCGCGCGACAGCATTTCGACATAAGCGAGCAGATGATGACCGAAGGTCACCGGCTGCGCCGATTGCAAATGCGTGAAGCCCGGCATCACGGCCCCGGCGTAAGTCAGCGCCTTCTCGGCGAGCGCAAGCTGCAAGGCGGTAATCTGGCCGTCGAGCGTGTCGATCGTTGCCCGGACATAGAGGCGGAAATCGACCGCAACCTGATCGTTGCGCGAGCGCGCCGTATGCAGCCGCCCGGCCGCAGCGCCGATCAGCTCGGCCAGCCGCGACTCGATATTCATATGGATGTCTTCGAGCTTGCGGGAATAGGCGAATTCGCCCTTCTCGATTTCGCCACGGATGCGCCCTAAAGCCTCGGCGATGGCGGCGGCATCGGCCTTCGAAAGGATGCCGGTTTCGCCCAGCATTGCGACATGGGCGAGCGAACCTGCTATGTCCTGTGCCGCGAGATTCTGGTCGAAATCAATCGAAGCATTGATTTCTTCCATGATCGCGTCGGGGCTGTCGGCAAATCGGCCGCCCCACATCTTGTTGCTCATTGGTTCCGCTTTCAAAGATCAGGCATGTCAGATCAAGATTCACCGAAGCGCGGCTTGCCGTCCCCCGCCATATCGATCATCGTCCTCGGCCTCGTGCTGGCCTTCATATACGTGATGAAAGGATGGCACCACAACGAAGCGGCAACCGCCGATTCCTGCCCGGCCGCCCGGGCGCTGGCCCTAAAGCTTGCGCCGCTCGCCCGCGGCGAGGTGGCCGCGCTGGCGATCGCCAATCATCCGCAGCCCATGCCGCCGCTGACCTTCACCGACAAGGACGGCAAGCCTGTCACTCTGGCGAGCTTTCGCGGCCGCAACGTTCTCTTGAACCTCTGGGCGACCTGGTGCGTGCCTTGCCGCATGGAAATGCCATCGCTCGACCGGCTGCAAGGCGCCCGTGGCGGCGATGATTTCTCCGTCGTTGCGGTGAATATCGACACCGCCCGGCTCGACCGGCCCAAAGCCTTCCTCAAGGAGATCGGCGTCAAGAACTTGAGCTTCTATGCCGACAATACCGCCAATATTTTCGAGACTTTGAAGCAGGATGGCAAAGTGCTCGGCCTGCCGACGACGATCCTCGTCGCCAAGGACGGCTGCGACATCGCCACCATGGCCGGCCCGGCGAAATGGGATTCGGCCGATGCCCTCGCCCTCATCGGCGCCGAACAGGCGGCCGCTGCGGGACAAGAGCCCAAGAGTTGAATGTCGCGCTGAATATTGCGCTTAACGTTGCCCCGCGCACGCACGCGTGCTACCCGCCGCCATGCTCGAAGGCCTGCCGCCGAATAATGCCGCATTTCTGATGCGGCTCGCCTGCCCCGACGCCCAGGCGGCGCAGCGCGTCGCCGACATCATCGTCGAGACCTTCGACCCGGCCGAGACGGCGGCGAGCGCCTTCGAGGAGGCGAGCGAGCGGCCGGAGAGCGAGCGGCCGTGGATGGTCGAAGTCTATTTCGGCAGCGCGCCGGACGAGGCGCAGATCCGCGAGCTCGTCGCGCTTGCTGCCGGAGCCGACCTTGCCGCGCAGGCGCATTTCGGCCGCGTCGAAAAGGTGGATTGGGTGGCGGCTTCGTTGGCCGGCCTCGTGCCGGTGCGGGCCGGGCGCTTTCTCGTCCATGGCGAGCACGACCGCGCCGCGGTCGGCGCCAGCGATCGCGCGATCGAAATCGAGGCGGCGCTCGCCTTCGGCACCGGGCACCACGGCACGACGCGCGGCTGTCTCACCTTCATCGATGCCATTGCCAAGCGGCGGCGCCCGGAAAAAATCCTGGACGTCGGCACCGGCACCGGCGTGCTCGCGATCGCCGCGGCCAAAGCCTTTCATCGCCGCATTGCCGCCGGCGACATCGATGCGGTGGCAGTCGAAACCGCCAAGGCGAACGCCAAGCACAACGGGGTCGGCAATTTCGTCCATGTCGTGCAGGCCCGCGGCCTCGATCATCCGGCGCTGCGCGGCCGCTACGATCTCATCACCGCCAACATCCTGGCGGCGCCTTTGCGCAGGCTTGCGCCGCCCCTGGCCAAGGCACTGCGGCCCGGCGGCGACCTGGTTCTCTCCGGCCTTCTCGGCCATGACGTGCCCGGCATCTTGAGCGCCTATGGCACACAACATCTGCGGCTCGTCGCGCGGCTTGACATCGACGGCTGGGCGACGCTTTTGATGCGCCGCTAACAGGACAATAAAAATGGGTTCGGATGCGATTGTCATCGTCGGCGCCGGTCACGGCGGCGTGCAGCTTGCAGCCTCGCTGCGCGAGGAAGGCTACGGCGAAAAGCTCGTGCTTCTCGGCGATGAAAAGGACCTGCCCTATCAGCGCCCGCCGCTCTCCAAGGCCTATCTGAAACGCGCCACGCCCGAAGACGGGGTGCTGCTGCGCGGGCCAGATTTCTATCCGCAGAACAAAATCGATCTTCTGCTCGGCGAGCGCGCCACCGAGATCGATCGCGCCGCGCGGCGGCTGCATCTCAAGTCGGGCCAGGTACTCGACTATTCGAAGCTCATCCTGGCGACGGGCGGCGTGCAGCGGCGCCTGCCGATCGAAGGCGCGCATATCGATGGCGTCTTCTCGCTGCGCACGATGGAAGAAGCGCGCGCGCTGCGCGATAAGCTCGAGACCTCGCAGAACATCATCGTCATCGGCGCCGGCTTTATCGGTCTCGAATTCGCCGCGACCGCGGCCTCGCAAGGGCGCACGGTCGATCTCTTCGAATTGGCCGACCGGCCGATGGCGCGCGCGGTGACGCCGCAGACCTCCGCCTTTTTCGCCGAAGCGCACAAGGCCTTTGGCGTGAACCTGCATTTCCGCCAGAGCATCAATGCCATCAAAGGCGACGGCGGCAAGGTGACGTCGGTCGTCCTCAACGACGGCACCGCCATGGCCGCCGACATGGTGCTGATCGGCATCGGCCTCGTACCGAGCGACGAGCTCGCCCGCGCCGCGGGCCTCGACGCGCCAAACGGCATCAAGGTCGACGAAAGACTGATGACCTCGGACGAAAACATCTTTGCGATCGGCGACACGGTCTATCACTATAATACGCATCGCGGCGCGGAGATGCGGCTTGAATCGGTGCAAAACGCAACCGACCAGGCGCGTACGCTCGCCAAGCTTCTCGTCGGCAAGCCGGCGAATTACGATCATGTGCCATGGTTCTGGAGCGACCAGGGCGATCTCAAATTGCAGATCGCCGGCTTCCTCGACGAAAGCGACCAGATCATCCTGCGCGGCTCCTACGAACAGCGCGCCTATTCGCTTTTCGGCTTCAAGAACGGGGCCTTGACCGGCGTCGAATCCATCAACAAGTCGGGCGATCACATGCTGGCGCGCCGGCTGCTCGGCGAACATCTTCCGGTGACGCCGGAATTCATCGCCGATCCGGAATCGGACCTGAAAAGCCTGGTGCGCGCAAGGCGGTGAGCGCGTCCGCTGCATGATTGTTCAGCGTGTGTCTAAGTTTGGATTTCGGGTTCGCCCCGTTCGCGACGGCAGCTTTGTGCTCATAAGCGCAATTTCGAATGCCGCCTTCGATTTGCCAAAAGCAGACATTTCGCCGCGACAGGCCACTGGCGGATGTAGGCGTCCTCGTTCGGCGCAGTTTATCCGAGATCGTCCAAGTTTTATTGGCTCGACGCGGTGGCGCGCTTTACCCTTCGCCAGATGCCGAACCCGAGCTTCCCGGTCATCGCCATAGTATCCGGCCCCTGCATCAAATACGTGCCGCCGTCTTGATCCGAGTAACCGGCGATGGAATTCAGCGTCCATACTCCGTCGTCGGAGACAATCATGCCCGCATGCGACTGAGCGCCGTCCGGAGCTTCCGTGTGAAACTCGTATGTGCCATTGGGCGCGATTTCCCAGATCCATCGACCTGGATTTATCGGCACTTCCCACGTGCCGACCATCGCCGGATCGATTTTCCCGACGAGCGACGCGATCGGCAGCTTCCATTTGCCATCCACGCGGACGAACTCCATCGACAGGTTCGGCAGCGTCGGGGAACTGATCGTGGCGCGGTCTCCCTCGACTTTTTCGGCGAAGTTTTCGATCTCCCATATCGATCCCGCCGCGTCGAGCCCCTGCGGCGTGACCGTCGCGGAGGCCGGCGCGGTGGTGGCCTTGCC
>JAJXZN010000040.1 GCA_021780015.1 Pseudomonadota bacterium | reverse complement strand
GAAGGTCAGCTGCTCGCTGTTGCGCTCTTTGCAATTGTAGGTCCAGGTCGGGCCATGCTCGCAATATTGTTCGAGATCGTCGTTGCAAGCCGAACATTGGCGGCAGGAATCGACCATGCAGCCGACCGCGGCGAGATCGCCGGCCTTCAGCTTCTTGACATGCGCGCCGACCGATCGAACGCGGCCGACGATCTCATGACCCGGCACCATCGGATAAAGCGAATTGCGCCAATCGTTGCGCGCCTGATGCAGGTCGGAATGACAGATGCCGCAATAGAGAATCTCGATTTCGACATCATGCGGACCCGGCGTCCGGCGGGTGAAGGTGAAGGGCGCCAACGGCGAATTAGCGTCGCGGGCGGCGTAGCCACGGACTTCAGTCATATTCGTCCTCGATTTTAAGATTTCCACGCGGCTTGCAGCAAAACGCTATGCTGAAGCCCAACTTCAATAAGATCGTCGGACAGTAGGTCCGCCGGCGTGGCCGCGGCAAGATCGGATCCTGGCACGGTTTGACAGATATTGCTGCAAATTCGGGCAAACCTATCCGCATGCGTTGGGGCGGCGCGAAAGGGCTGGCTTTGCCGCGCCAGTGGGCTAAATAGGCGCGTCGTAATTCCCTCCCGTAGGAGAACCTTGCATGATTACGAGTGAAAAGGCCCATCGCGTCATCGCCGCCGGCGAAGCCAAGGCAAAGGAAATCGGCCAGCCGATGAACATTGCGGTCGTCGATGCCGGTACCAATCTGAAGGCTTTCACGCGTATGGACGGTGCCTGGCTCGGCAGCATCGATATCGCCATCAACAAGGCTTTCACCGCCAAAGCCTTCGATCTTTCGACGAAAGAACTCGGCGAGAACAGCCAGCCGGGCGATCAGTTCTACGGCATCGACGTCTCCAATCACGGCCGGGTCATGATTTTCGCCGGCGGCGTGCCGTTGAAGGTTGACGGCAAGATCGTCGGTGCCGTCGGAGTCAGCGGCGGCAGCGGCGTGCAGGATCAAGCCGTCGCCGAGGCCGCGGCGGCCGTCTGCAAGTAAAAATTTCGCCAAATTCCCGAGAGGTGCGGCGGAGCGTTCGCCGCGCCTCTTTATCGCCCGCATGAAGCCGCTTTACCCGCGCGCATGAGACGCTAAAAGCGGGCAGGAGATCTTCATGCAAACCACCGACGTCCGCGCCGTTATCGCCATCGGTCTCAGCGGCCAATTCGGCCTTCATGGCCGCTTGCCCTGGGAGGGCAACAAACACCGCGCATTTGTCGACGATGTCACGCGCTTCTTCGAATTGACGCGCGGCCACGTCCTCATCATGGGCCACCGCACCCACATCTCGGTGCCGGATTTCGCCTTCAAGGACCGCGATATCGTCAAAATCCGCTCCTCCGAGAAGCCGGAGGAGGTGCTGGCGCGCTTCCCGGGCCGGGTGGTCTTCATCGGCGGCGGCCCGCCGGTCTATGCCGCCTATGCGCCGTTTATCCGCCATTGGGACATCAATCGGCTGCCTTACGACGGCGACGCCGACCGCTGGTTCGATCCGGCCTGGCTGATCGCCGGCGGTCATCGGGCTAAGCCCCCGGGGCTTTGTTGATCGCCCCGCCGAAATGGGGCAGAACGCGCAGCGAATTGGGCCGGCAACCTCCGGCGATTGAGCGGATTTTTCGATGTCGTCTCCCTTGCGCCTCGGTGTCGCCGGTCTCGGCACCGTGGGCGGCGCGCTTCTCAAGCTCCTCGACCGCCAGGCGGCTGCCTTGGCGGCGCGGACCGGCCGCGAGATCGCCGTGGTCGCCGTCTCCGCCCAGAATCGCGGCAAGGTCCGCGATCTCGATCCCGCCCGGTTCGATTGGGCCAGCGATCCGGTGGCCTTGGCGGCATCGCCGGACATCGATGTCTTTGTCGAACTGATCGGCGGCGCGGATGGCGTCGCCCGCGCCGCGGTCGAGACCGCCTTGCAGGAGGGCAAATCCGTCGTCACGGCGAACAAGGCGCTCCTCGCCAAGCACGGCCTGCATCTCGCCAAGCTTGCCGAGGCGAAGGGCGTGGCGCTCGGCTTCGAGGCGTCGGTCGCGGGCGGCATTCCGATCGTCAAGACCTTGCGCGACAGCCTCGCCGGCAATCGGGTTTCGCGCGTCTACGGCATTCTGAACGGCACCTGCAATTACATCCTGTCGCGCATGGAGGCGGAGCAGCTTTCCTTTGGCCAATGTCTCGCCGAAGCGCAGAAGCTTGGCTACGCCGAGGCCGACCCATCCTTCGATATCGGCGGCTACGATACGGCGCATAAGCTCGCGATCCTCACTGCACTCGCCTTCGGCACCGAAATCGCCGCCGATGCCATCGCGGTCGAAGGCATCGAGCACATAACATTGGCCGATATTTCCGCCGCCGCGGAGCTTGGCTATCGCATCAAATTGCTCGGCGTCGCCGAGCGCACGGCGGCAGGCATCGAGCAACGGGTGCATCCGACCATGGTGCCGCGCTCTTCCGCGATCGCGCAGGTGATGGGCGTCACCAATGCGGTGACGATCGACGCCGATGCGGTGCAGGAGCTGACGTTGGTGGGGCCCGGCGCGGGCGGGGCGGCGACGGCCTCCGCAGTTGTTGCCGACATCGCCGACGTTGCGCGCGGGCTGAAAGCGCCGCCCTTCGGTCTGCCGCTGAAATCCTTGGCGCCGCTGCATCGCGCGCCGCTGCAGACGCATGAGGGCGGCTATTACATCCGGCTCTCGGTCTATGACCGCTCGGGTGCGGCGGCGGCGATTGCGGCCCGCATGGCCGAGCGCGCCATTTCGCTTGAAAGCATCGTCCAGCGCCGCCGTCCCGGCGAGCTGAAAGGCGCGAGCGCCGTGCCGGTCGTCCTCATTACCCATGCGACCTCGGAAAAGCTCATCGGCGAAGCCTTGAAGGCCGTACTCGCCGACGGCTTCATCGCCGAGCCGCCGCAAGTCATCCGCATCGAGCGCGAATAGGAGCGTCCGTGACCGATCTCGTCGTCAAGAGCCAGGATATCATCGATCGAATCCTGACCCTCGAACTCGTCCGCGTCACCGAGCGCGCCGCCGTCGCCGCCGCCCATTGGCGCGGCCGCGGCAACGAGAAGGCGGCGGACCAAGCGGCCGTCGATGCGATGCGACGCGAATTGCATCGCCTGCCGATCGAGGGCACCGTCGTGATTGGCGAGGGCGAGCGCGACGAGGCGCCGATGCTTTATATCGGCGAGAAGCTCGGCACCGGCTTCGGCCCAGCTGTCGATATCGCCGTCGATCCGCTCGAAGGCACGACGCTTTGCGCGCATGACATGCCGGGCTCGATCGCCGTGATGGCGATGGCGACCGGCGGCGGCCTGCTGCACGCGCCGGACGTCTATATGGAGAAGATCGCCGTCGGCCCGGGCTATCCGCAAGGCATCGTCGATCTCGATCAGAGCGTCGAAGAGAACGTTGCCGCCCTGGCGAAGGCCAAGGGCGTCGCGCCGAAAGAAATTTCCGTGCTCTTGCTCGACCGGCCGCGGCATAAGGCCATTCTCGAGGCTTGCCGGGCCATCGGCTGTCCCGTACGGCTGATCCCCGATGGTGACGTCGCCGGCGTGATCTTCACCACGCGGCCCGAAGACACCGGCATTGACCTTTATCTCGGCATCGGCGGCGCGCCCGAGGGCGTGCTCGCCGCGGGCGCCTTGCGCTGCGTCGGCGGCCAGATGCAGGGCAGGCTGATTCTCGACACGGAAGAAAAGGTCGAGCGCGCCGCCCGCATGGGCGTCAGCGATCCGCGCCGCAAATATCAACTCGATGAGCTCGCCGCCGGCGATGTGATCGTCTCGCTCACCGGCGTGACGGACGGCGCTCTCGTATCCGGGGTCGCCTTCGACAAGGATGCGATCCGCACCGAGACTTTAATTTATCGCTCGACGACGGGCACGGTGCGCCGGATTGCGGCAGAACATCGCCAGAAGGCGGCCTGGGACCATAAGGGCGGCGCCGCGAGCCTCTGATTTACGGGCAGAGCTTGACGCCGATGGCGGTGGCTTGCTGCCAGGTCATTTTCGTGAAGCTTGTCTTCTGCAGCGCATGATGCGCGGCGATCCAGCGCCGGACATTGGCCGGATAATAGCTCTCCGCGTAATTGTTCAGATAGGCGGGCGCGAGCTTGCCGTCGATCGTCGCGCCGTGGAAATAAAGCACCGCACCCTGACTGACGCAGGCGCCGGCGATGCCGAGCAGCAATGTGCAGGACGAAAAGCATTCGAGCGGCAGCCGGTAGAGATAATCGTTGCGGTGCTTTTCGACGAATTCGATGCGCTTCAGCAGGTTGCCCCCGTTGTCCTGCTCGACGAGATCGGGCAGGCGGTTGGCCGAGCGATCAAGCAGGCCCGCGGCTTGCGCCGTGGCGCTTTGCAGGGCCAGTGCCGCGAGAATTGCCACAAGCTTTTGCCGCATCGCTCTCCTCAATCTGCCGAATACCTATTTCAGCAGATTCGGCAAGCAATGTCCGCGCCTATCCTGCGAGGCAGGGAAAGTCCACACGTCTCGGTGCCGGATGCGCCGATCGATTCCTGTTTCTGCGTTCGGGATGCTGTTGTTTGATCCTGATCTTAGAGCCAGCGGCGCGGCCCCTCGGCGCTCGGGCCGACGTCCCCCGTCTTGCCAGCGATCAGCCGCCAGATCAGCAGGATGACGACGGCACCGATCGTCGCGCCGATCAGGCCGGCGCCCTGGTCGAGACGATACCAGCCGATCGATTGGCCGATGAACGTCGCCACAAACGCGCCAGCGATGCCGAGCAGAACCGTGAGAACGAAGCCGCTTGGATTGTTCGGGGCCGGGGAGAACCAGCGCGCCAGCATGCCCGCGACAAAGCCGATGACAATGATCCAGATGATGTGGCCCATGATCATTTCTCCCCAGTCTTAGCTCGACTCGTCGGCCAGCCTTGAGGCGAGCTTAGACGGGCTCTTGACCCTGTCAATCCAGCCGGCGGGGCGAGGACGTTAACCCGGCGCCGGCGACAGTTTCATGATTCGGCACAGATCGCCGGCCGCGGCCGCGGGTGCATGCGGCGGACGCACCAAAAGGCATTGCGATTGCGCGAAGATGCGCAGCAGCGAGGAATCCTGCAGATCATGCGGCGTCGCCACGGGCAGCCCATCGCCGCTGCGGCTCAGCTTGGCGCGCAGATAATCTTCACGCTGTCCATTCGCCGGCACCGCGCGACCAAGCACCGCCGGTTCGGTCGGATCATCGCCTGCATGCGGATCGCCGCTCAAGGCACGCAGCAGAGGAACGAGGAAGAGCAGGGCGCAAACGACCGACGAGGCGGGGTTGCCCGGCAGGCCGAGGATCAGCATATCGCCGAGACGCCCGTGAATCAGCGGCTTACCCGGCCGCATGGCGATCCGCCAAAAGCCGAGTTCCATGCCTTCTTTCGCCAGCGCCGAACGGACAAGATCATGCTTGCCGACCGAGGCGCCCCCCAGCGTCACGAGGACGTCGGCTTCAGCCTTGCGGGCGGCGCGTACCGCCTTTTCGAGGGCCGCGAAATCGTCGCTGGCAATGCCGAGATCGATCGGTTCGCCGCCGCTTTGGCGCACATAGGCGGCGATGGCGAAGGAATTCGATGCGACGATCTGATCGGCGCCGACGGCTTCGCCTGGCTGCACCAATTCGTCGCCCGTGGCGAGAATCGCGACGCGCGGTTTGCGAACCACCGCGATTTCGGCATGGCCGCTCGCTGCCGCCAGCGCAATATCGACGGGGCCGAGCCGCGTGCCGGCGGGCAGAAGGCTCTCGCCCGCCGTGAAATCGATGCCGACACTGCGGATGTGCCGCCCTTCGACGACCGCGCGCATCGCCGTCAGGCTTTCGCCCGCGAGCGTCGCGTCTTCCTGCATCAGAACCGCATCGGCGCCCTGCGGCACCGGCGCGCCGGTGAAGATGCGTACCGCCTCGCCGCGCCGAATGAGGCCGGCAAAACCGTGGCCCGCGGCGATCTCGCCGATCACCTTGAGCTGCGCAGGCAATGTTGCGAGATCGGCGGCCCGCAGCGCGAAGCCGTCCATCGCGGAGGCGGGGAACGGCGGCTGTGTGCGCTGCGCAACGAGCGGCGCAGCGAGCGTGCGCGCGAGGGCCTCGCTGAGCGGCACGCGTTCGCTGCCGCGCGGTTCGCTGCCGGCGAGAACCCGGGCCCGCGCCTCGGCCACAGACAGGAGATCAAGGGCGTTCATGTCGCTCATCACCACGTCGAAAGGTGCCGGATTTGCCGCCGGACTTTTCGACGAGCGCGATGCCCTCGATCCGCATGGCGCGATCCACCGCCTTCAACATGTCGTAAATCGTGAGGCAGGCGACGGAGACTGCGGTCAAGGCCTCCATTTCCACGCCGGTCTGGCCGCTGACCTTCGCCTCGGCCACGACACGCAGGCCGGGCAGGGCTGGATCCGCCTGGATGTCGACGGTCGCTTTGGTCAGAGCCAGCGGATGGCAAAGCGGAATGAGCTCGGCCGTCTTCTTCGCCGCCATCAGGCCGGCGATCCGCGCCGCGGCGAAGACGTCGCCTTTTTTTGCATTGCCGGCGAGCGCGAGATCGAGCGTCTCGCGGCGCATCACGACCGAGCCTTCGGCACGGGCGATGCGATCGGTGGCGGGCTTCTCCGAAACATCGACCATCTGCGCCTGGCCGGTTTCGGCAAGATGGCTGAGCTTGGCCATTCAGCCGTGTGCCTTGTGCGCGAGCGCGGCGTGACGTTCGCTGTCGTCGCCGCAGAGCAAAAGATGCGTCGCAGCGGCCACATCGGCCTGCCGCATCAGGCTTTCGCCGACGAGAAAACAATCAATTCCGGATTTATGCAGGCGCAGACAATCGTCATGCGTCGCGATTCCGCTCTCGGCGACGACGATCCGATCGGTCGGAATCTTTCCCGCCAGCCGCTCGCAGGTCTCGAGCTTGGTCTCAAAGGTGCGCAGATCGCGGTTGTTGATGCCGACAAGCCGGCTCTCAAGTTCGAGCGCGCGATCGAGCTCGGCCTCATCATGCACTTCGACCAGAACGTCGAGCCGCAGATCATGCGCGGTCTTGTTGATCTTTTTGGCTTCTTCATCGCTCACGCAGGCCATGATGATCAAATCCATGCTGGCAGTGGCAATGCTCGCGGCCACAGGGCCCGCCGACGAGGCGAGGGAACGTCTCGTAAGACAAATCAGCAATTATGCCATTCCGATCGACGAGCGCGCCGATCCCCGCATTCTCGCCGCGATGCGCGCTGTTCCACGGCATTTCTTCG
>JAJXZN010000298.1 GCA_021780015.1 Pseudomonadota bacterium | reverse complement strand
CCTTGCAAGATCGTCACGTCGAGGCCGTATTTGCGATAGGTGCCGTCGGCGAGGGCCTGGTAGAAACCGCCGTGCTCGGCCTCGGCACGCCAATTGGTGCCGAAGGTGACTTTATCGAGCGCCAGTGCGGGCGCGGCGAAGCCCAGAAGCGCGCCGAGTGCCGCAAAAAATCGCATCATGTCTAAACTGCCGCGGCCGCCCCTCTGCCCGATGCCTATTTCACCCGTGGGGCGCCGCGACGCAAGGGCTTGCCCCGCGCCCGGCCTTCGGGCCTATTACGGCAAACGCAGCTCAAGGCGGGCCGAGGAAAAAATGCTGCCAACGCGATTTTGGGCGGAAATGACCTGGCGCGATTTCCAATCGCCGGGGATCGAGGAGGCCATCGCCGTGCTGCCCGTCGCCGCCGTCGAGCAGCACGGACCGCACCTGCCGCTCGGCGTCGATCTTCTCCTGATGCAGGGCTATATCGAACGCGTCGTCGCCCGGCTGCCGGACGAATTGCCGGTTTTGTTCCTGCCGATCCAGGCCATCGGCACCTCGACCGAACATGAGGATTTTCCCGGCACATTGAGCCTTTCGGCAGCGAGCCTCATCGCCGTGCTCGGCGAGATCGGCACGAGCGTCGCTCGCGCCGGGCTCGGCAAGCTGGTGCTGCTCAATTCGCATGGCGGCAACGTGCCTCTGCTCGACCTCGTCGCGCAGGATCTGCGGGCCCAGCACGGGCTTCTGGTGGCGAAGGCGACTTGGCATCGTTTCGGCTATCCGGACGGTCTCTTTTCCGAAGACGAGCTCAAACACGGCATCCACGCCGGCGATGTCGAGACCTCGCTGATGCTGAGCTTCCGGCCCGAGCTCGTCCGCGACGCCGAGCGCGAGAATTTCACCTCGGCGGCAGCAGCGATCGAGAGCGATTTCACCTGGCTGCGCACCGGCCGCCCGACCGGCTTCGGCTGGATGGCGCAGGATCTTTCCGCCTCCGGCGCGATGGGCAATGCCGCCGCCGCCACGGCGGAAAAGGGCGAAGCCTCGGCCGATTACGGCGTCACCGCCTTCATCGAGCTGCTGCAGGACGTCGAGGCCTTCGACCTCGACCGGCTGCGCGATGGGCCGGAGTCCGACTGAGCCTCAAAGCTTGCCGTAGACGACGCGGGTGCTGCAGATGATGTCGTGCAGGCCGGTCTTCTCGCGCGTCCAGCCGATCATCAGAAATCCGATGTAGAGCGTCAAGCCGTCGAGGATGTAGCCGGCCCAGCGGGCAAACGCGAGCCAAGGACCGACGGGCTCGCCGGTCAGGGTGATGAGGTGGAGCCCGAGCAGGCGCTTGCCCGGCGTCGCCTGCCAAGCGCCGCTGTTGAAAGAGACGTTGTAACCGATCGTCACGGCGAGACCGACCAGACCGGCGATCCAGAACAGCACGATATAGCCCGGCGGAATCGGCTCGCCGGTCGCGAGCGGCTGAAGCTTTCCCACGACGCCGCTGACAACCACGACCACGCCCACGATACCCCCAGCGATGGCGGCAAAAAACTCGAGGACAATGACGTCGATGATATAGGCCAAGAGCCGGATCCAGAAACCGGCATATTGGACGCTTGCAAGCGCGGCCGCGCCTTGCTCCGGCGGCGGGGCCGGCAGCAAGGATGCGAAGGCCGCAACATCGGCGAGCCGCGTCCACACCGTCGCGCCGACTTCGGCAACATTGGTATCGCCGCCGATCTGGCGCTTGGCGATCATATCCTTGAGCGTATAGCCGGTGAACGGTCCTTCGGCCTGCACCGGGCCCTGCACATACCAGTTCGATTCGAAGGGGTGCTTCGGCGGTTGCGGCGGCATGTCGGACGCCATGAACGTCTCCTCGAGGCTTGGCCGCCTGATTAGCCGGCGACGGCGGCGCGAAGTCAACGCCCGGGAGGGTTGCCATGATACATTGCACTAATGCGACACGGCCCGACGGGATGGCACACTCTGCCCACTTGGCGGGGTGCGCCGCCAAGCTGAGCGAGGCGCCTGGCGCAATCGCGATGCACGCGCCGGCATGCTTAAGAGAACGTGAACGATGCGGTGCGCAAGCGCGACTTGTTCTTGGCAAGTGTCCTTGGCAAGCGCTCTTGGCAAGCGCTCTTGGCAAGCGCTCTTGGCAAGCGCGAGCAGCGCACGCAGCGCGGCGCGCCGCATCGGACGTGTGCATGAGCACGCGCCGGCATTTCTTGGCGCTGCGGGTGAAAAAGTTCTTGTAAAGCGCGCGAATCCTCTTATTTGTCTCCTTGCCCAAATCGCACGTGCCTGTGGTCGTGTGTCGATCGGCGGGGATCCGGACAAGAGGCCGGTTAACCGCCGCTAAAAATCGGCAGCCGGAGGCGAACCGGCGAACCCCGCCAAACGGGGGACGCGACTTAAAGCAACGACGGACCGGGCTTTTTCGTCTCTGCCAGCTTCCAAACCTGGCTTACCGAAGAGGCTTGTCTTTCTTGCCGGGCGTGCGGAGGGGAGTCCATCCCATCTCCAAGCGAAGGCCATGAAGGTTTCAAACGGCAGTTTTGCCGTGCGAGCCGGCATAGCCGACGGCGCAGCATCTGGCTTTCCGCAGCACGCGTATCCGCGCGTCTCGGCGGCCAGCGATGACGGGAGCGGTGAACGGCGGCGTCTCCACAATGCGCCGGAATCCACCTTCGTCATCATCCCAAGCTTGTTTCGCTTCTGCGCGGGCAACCGCGCTTCGAGGGGATGCCGCGATGACCGATCGTATCCTTGAATTCCTGCGTAACCGACGTGAAGACGGGCCGTGCCTCGTGCTCGATCTCGACGTGGTGCGCGACAATTACACCGCCTTCAGCAAGGCCCTGCCCGACACGCGCATCTTCTATGCCGTGAAGGCGAACCCCGACGCGCAGGTGCTCTCGCTCCTGGCGAGCCTCGGCTCGTGCTTCGACACGGCCTCCGTGGTCGAGATCGAGCAAGTGCTCGCGGCCGGCGCGACGCCCGACCGGATCAGCTTCGGCAACACGATCAAGAAGGAGCGTGACATCGCCCGCGCCTATGCGCTGGGCGTGCGCCTCTTCGCGGTCGATTCAGAAGCCGAGGTCGAGAAGATCGCCCGGGCCGCCCCCGGCGCCAAGGTCTTCTGCCGCATTCTCTGCGACGGCAACGGCGCCGAATGGCCGCTGTCGCGCAAGTTCGGCTGCGTGCCGGAGATGGCGGCGCGGGTGCTCGAGCACGCGCATCGGCTGGGCCTCAACGCCTACGGCCTGTCGTTCCATGTCGGCTCGCAGCAGCGCAACCCGAAGAGCTGGGACGCGGCGCTGAAGGCCTCGGCGACGATCTTCCGCGATCTGGCGGAGCGCGGCATCGCGTTGCAGATGGTCAACCTCGGCGGCGGCTTCCCGACGAAATATCTGAAGGACGTGCCGGCGGTGAAGGCCTATGGCCAAGCGATCTTCCGGGCTTTGCGCAAGCACTTCGGCAACCGCATTCCCGAGACGATCATCGAGCCGGGCCGCGGCATGGTCGGCAATGCCGGCATGATCGAGGCCGAGGTCGTGCTGATCTCGAAGAAAGCGGACGACGACAAGACGCGCTGGGTCTATCTCGACATCGGCAAGTTCAATGGGCTGGCCGAAACCATGGATGAGATGATCCGCTATCCGATCCGCACCGCCTTCGACGACGATGCGATGGAGCCGTGCGTCATCGCGGGACCCTCCTGCGATTCCGTCGATGTGCTCTACGAAAAGGAGCCTTACCCGCTCCCGCTTAGCCTGGAGATCGGCGCCAAAGTGCTGATCGAAGGAACAGGCGCTTATACGACGACTTATTCGTCGGTCGGCTTCAATGGTTTCCCGCCTTTGAAGTCCTACGTCATCTGAGACGTTACCTGGGCGGAGAGCGATCTCCGCCCTTTTTGCTGGCATCGCGCCCGATGCGATCCGGGCCTAGGCCTCAGGTGCGGCAAGCAGAGCCGCCCGCGGCCGGGCGCCGCGTTCCGGCGTGCCCTCGGCAAGATGGAAGAACCGCGGCCGCACAAACAGGAATTTGAGGCGCGTGTTGCGCACCAGCGCATGCAGCAGCAAGGGCCCGGTGACGCCGGCGAAGGTGACGAGCGTCGCGGCAAGGCCGATGTCCTTGATGACCCCCGTATGGACGATGGCCGTGCGCGTTGCCGCCATCGGCAGGAAGAACGCCAGATAAATGACGATCGAATTGCGGCCGCAATAGCGCAACCATTGCGTGCCGGCGCGTCCCGAGAGCAAGACCGCGCCGACCACGACCGCACTTGCGCCGGCAAAGCCCGCGATGAGACTCACGAGCGGCATGGCGGCGACGTTCGGATAGGCGGGAAAGGGTGCCGGCACGAAGGTGGCGAGCGCCTCCACCACCGCCCAGAGGGCGAGTCCGAGCGTTGCCGGCTTTTGATGGGCGCCCACCCAGGCGGCGAGCGCGAACACACGATCTGAGAACATGTAGCCCGCATAGAAATAGACGTAGCGCGAGCAGAATTCGTCGACGACGGTCGAGCCGGTGTTGACGCGCGCCGTCTCGAGCAGACAGGCGGCGACGAAGACGAGCGGCCAGGGCACCTTCCGCAATATTTTCGTCGTCACGAAGAAGATCGGCAGCAGATAGATGAACCAGAGCGTCCCGAGCGGCTCGACAAGGCCAAAAGCGAATTCGCGCGCCACCGCCGCGGGCCCCGACGGACCGTCCTTGAGCGCGACCTGGATCGCCAGCCACAAGACGAAAAAATAAGCGAAATGGATGACCTTGCGGTCGATGAAGGTGCGCCAATCGCGGCCGATCGTGCGCGGCAGGAAAAGCCCGGCGATCAGGAAGAAATCCGGCATGCGGAACGGTTTGGCGAAGGTGACGAGCGTATGCAGAAAGCCGGTGCCGCCCATCGCATTGCCGGTGCCGATGGTCGAATGCATCATCACCACCATGATGATGCAGAAGCCTTTGGCGTAATCGACCCAAGCGACGCGTTCCTTGACGCGTTCCTTGACGGCGCCTGTCTGCAGCTCCTGTCCCATTCTCGCCCACAGCCCTCGCGCGTATTAAGCGAGCTGTTCCAAATCGATATAAAATGATCGATTGAACGCTCCCACTTACCCGAACGGGCAACATCCATACCGCGCGGGGATCGCGAGCGCCGCAAAAGGGCGCAAGGCCTTCAGAGGTGTTCGGTCTCGCTCAGCGTCATCCGCAATTCGAAGCTCTTGAATTGCGAAAAGATGCGCCAGATCCAGTCGCGCAGGGCGGCGCGCAGCACGATCGACATATCGGGCGGCGGCGCCAGCATGAAGCGCGAGAGCGAAAAGCCGGGCAGTTCGATCGTCGCGCACAGCACCGGGTCGAGCTTGCCGATGCGAAAGCTGCGCAAAGTCTGCGGCGCGCCCGGCTCAGCGGCAGGCTCCTGGCTCGTCGCTTCGTTTTTCACCACGATCACCTGAAGGTCGGGATAGCGCGCCTCGATCCGCGCGACGACCTCGGCGGCGCGGGGCGGCCCGTCATCGACATAGAGAAGGATCGGCTCGACGCCGCGCGCCCGCGCCTCGGCAATGAAGCCTGTGTTATCGACAAGCGTGAAGAAACCTTCCAGCGCGCGGTGCCAAAGATCGATGATCTTCGGCACGCCGTCGTCGGCGAGGAGCGGATCGATCAACGCCATCTGGCCCTGGATCGTATTGAGATCGGCGATGACGACCTCTTCGGGAAACCGGGTGGCGAAATCCGGCTCGTGCGCGTCCGTGTCGAAGCCGCGGAAGGCGCGTCGGCTGGCGAGGAAATAATCGCCGAGAAGGCGCGCCACCGTCGTCTTGCCGACACGCCCGGAAAGCGAACAGACGATATAGACAAAAGTCCTGGCGGTCATTGCAAGGAGACCGCCGGATCGGGCCGCAGCGCCGCAGCGGCGAAGGTCAGGCCCGACCGTTCACGAGATCGAGCAGGCGGATGCGGTTGAACTCGTCCGCGTTCTTGTTTTGCCATGTACGCACGTAGCCACGCAGAGTAAAGGAATGGTTCGCCGGATCCCCCGATGCGGTCTTGTCGGCGACGAAGGTCGACAGAGGCGTGCCCGCGAGCTCAACCTGCTCATAGGCCATGGCGTTGAGCTTGGGAATGGTCACCTCGCTCGCGTTCTTCACCTTGCCGAAATAGGTCTGCAGCGTCGCCGGGTCCCAATCGAAGAAAGTCGAATCGTTGACGTAGTTCTTGACAAGGAAATAATGCGCATCGGTGACAAAGGGCGCCGTCTCGTTGATCTCCGACAGCGAAGCAATCGACGGCCCCAGGATGTGAAAGAGGACGAAATTGAAGTCGCCGGCTTTCGCCGCATCGAGAAAGCCGACGTCGCGCAGCGCCGCGAGGCTCGAAGCCAAGGCCCCGGCGCGGGTGTCGATCAGCGTCACCTTCACTTGTGATGTGTTGAGCGTATCGAGAATGCGCATCTGGTCGGGCGTCTGGTTGATGTCGACGACCTCGGTGATCCCCGGATGGAAACGCTGCAGCGTGCCGCGCGGCGTCTCGGTATCGAAGGCACGCACGATGACATTATGGCTCGCGAGGTAATCGAGAAGCGCGCGCGCGACCGTCGTCTTGCCGACGCCGCCCTTGTCCGCTCCGACCATGATCAGCGTTGGCTTCATCTGATTGTGCCCCATCCCCGTTGTCCGCGCAGAGGTCTGCGCCTGCGATGCGGATTTCGGCGGCGCGGATTGCTCTGTCCGGGCCGCCGCTTTCACATGTTTGATGTCGCGAGCCATGCGTCCGATATAGCGCACTTTCGCGGGGGCGCAAAACAGAGTGTAATTTTAGTTAATGGCGTAGCTTCCGCGGCTTAGCCGATGCCTGAGGCCAATCCTTACCTGTCCTCGCGGGCAGCAAAAGTGGCGCCGTTCGGGGCCTTGGCGATCAAGGTGTCGATCCGGTCGCGTTCGCGGCTGAAGAGGGTCAGCATCTTGCCGTCGAATTCGCGCGTCTGGGCGAGGCGGACCCGCATCGGATCGACGAAATGGCCGTTGATCAAAACTTCATAATGCAGATGCGGGCCGGTCGCGAGACCGCTCTGACCAATATAGCCGATGACTTGGCCTTGCCTTACCCATTCGCCCTGCTTGAGGCCCCGCGCAAAGGCGGATAGGTGATTGTAGGTGCTCTCATAGCCATTGGCATGCTTGATTTCGATCCGGCGCCCGTAGCCGGCATCCCATCCATCCGAAATAATCGTTCCATTGCCCGCTGCGAAAACCGGCGTACCGATCGACGCGGCAAAATCCGTTCCCGTATGCATTCGCGTATAGCCGAG
>JAJXZN010000242.1 GCA_021780015.1 Pseudomonadota bacterium | reverse complement strand
GTCGACCCCGACGGGCGGCGCCTCGTGCAGGTCGCGCGGGAGTGCCTCGCGAAGGGCATCGCCGCGGTGAAGCCGGGCCGGCCGGTGTCGGACATCGGCAAGGCGATCGAGCCGCACGCGGCGAAGCACGGGTTAAGCGTCGTGCGGTCGTACTGCGGCCACGGCATCGGCGCGTCGTTCCACACGTCGCTCCAGATCCCGCACCACCACGATCCCAAGGCGACCCGGATCATGGAGCCGAACATGACCTTCACCGTCGAGCCCATGATCGACGAGGGGACGTTCGACGACCTGATCTGGGACGACGGCTGGACCGCGGTCACCGCCGACGGCAAGCGCTCGGCCCAGTTCGAGCACACGATCGTCGTGACGCCCGACGGGGCGGAGATCCTCACGGTCGAGTAGCGAGGGTCATGGCGGCAACCGATTGCGTCGAGCCGGCCGTCTCCGCTCCGGGCGTCCGTCCTCCCCGGCCCTCCGCCCGTCCCGCGGATCCCCTGGCCGGTCCCGGTCGCTCCGGCTCAAACCCGCCATCGGCACGCGCCACGATCACGCGGCTTTCGCTGCCACCGGTTTAGGGGCGCGCCAAAGCCTTGTCTTTGCCGGCCGCCAAGCCTTGCAGATAACGCACGCTGGCCAGCAGCACGAGCATCGCAAAAGCCTGATGCACGAGGCCCGCCCAAAGCGGCACGACCAGCAACAGCGTGACGATGCCGAGCCCTGCCTGCAGCGTGACGAGGCCGGCGAAATGGGTCGTCCGCTTCGCCGCCCGGCTGCCGGGCGCGGCGCGCACGGTCACGATCGCTTGAACGACGGCAAGTGCCAGCAAAGTATAGGCGACCATGCGGTGCTGGAACTGCACCGTTGCGATATTATCGACGAAATTGCGCCACCAAGGGGAAAGCAGCATCACCACGTCCGGAACGAAATGCCCGTCCATCAATGGCCAGGTATTATAGGCGCGTCCGGCGCGCAGCCCGGCCACCAGCGCCCCGAGGAATATCTGCAAAAGAGTGACGAGTACGATCGCGCCGGCAAAGCGCCGCTGCCAGCGCTCCGAGCGCATGGCATTGCCCTCCCCGAGCGAGGCCGCAATCCACACCGTCGCAGCGAAGGTGATCGACGCCAGCAGCAGGTGGATGGCAAGCCGCTCTTGCGCGACCTCGATCCGGTTGACGAGGCCGGACGAGACCATCCACCAGCCGACAAAACCCTGAAGACCGCCAAGCGCTAGAAGGCCAACGAGCTTGAACTTCAAGTCGCGCGTGAGCGAGCCGCGCCACCAAAAGAAAACAAGCGGTAGCGCCACCGCAAGGCCGATCACCCGGCCGAGTAGCCGATGACTCCATTCCCAAAAGAAAATGAACTTGAAGCCATTTAAATCGAGATTTGAGAAAATTGCCTTATATTGCGGAATTTGCTTGAATTTATCGAATTCAAGAACCCACGCAGCTTGGCTCAGCGGCGGGATGACGCCGGAGATTGGGTGCCACTCGGTAATCGACAGGCCGGACTCGGTGAGCCGCGTTGCGCCGCCAACGACGACCATGCAGAAGATCAGCGCCGCGACGCACCAGAGCCAGACCTGGATCGCGCGGCGATCGGACGGGATGGCTTTCGTTGTGGCGGAATTTGTGGAAGTGAGAACGCTCATCAGCCAATTGAAGAGTTGGAGGATTTGTTGCGCAAAAGTCAGCGCAAATTCGTCGGCAGCGTCGTAATGCTCGCCTTTGTCCTTGTCTACGCGCTAATTGTCATGGTGCTGGCGCAGGCGCCGGCAATCCAGCATGCCCCCGGCTATGTGCAGTTTTTCGCTTACGCCGTCCTCGGCCTCGCTTGGGTGATCCCGCTGATGCCGCTCATCAAATGGATGGAGCGCGACTGACGGCGCCCTCCCCCTAACCGTGCTCGGCACGGGCCGCGGCGACCGGCTCGGCAGGCTCAAACTTTGCGAGCTGGTCGTAATAGCGGCTGATCAAAGGCCAGCCGAGCTTCGGCGCCAGCGAAAGCAGCAGGGACTTCGTCGCGTCGGGATCGCCGATCGACATCACGCCATCGCATTCGATCGACAGAGAGTGAAAAGCCTCGCGCTCGTCCTCGCTGAGCGTCGGCCATAGATCCATGGCGCAGGCAATCCGCTCGCGCACGATCCTCGTCTCCAAGGCGATCTGCGACAGTTCGCGCGGCCCATGGCTCGAATGATGGTGGCGATAGGCAATGAGCGGCTCCGGCAGATTGGCCACCATCCCGGCTTGCGCGGCCTGCCAGTTGAACCACCAGTCCGAACACGTCTTCAAGCTGTCGTCAAACCTGAGCTTGAGCGCGCGCACCGCCGCGCCATTCAAAATCACGCTGGCGACCGAGAAACACCACCAAAAGCACAGCTGGGACATGATGGCGTCGTGATCGGCGGGATAGGTCTTGCGGCCCGAGTAATGATCGATGTCGAGCGCGCCGCTTTTCTCATGCAGCCAAAAATGCGTGTCCGAACCCGACATGACGAGCGCCGCGTTGGCGGCCATGAAGGCGACCTGTTTGGCCAGGCGGTGGCGCACGCTGACATCGTCGGCATGCGCCATCACCAGATAATCATGGCTCAGAGTGTCGAGCGCCTCATTGATCCGGCGCGAGGGACTCGTTCCCGGCGTTGAAATGATGCTGATGCGCGTGTCGTGTCTTTGCAGCGCCTTGGCGATGTCCAAAGTGGCATCGTCCGATCCGCCGTCGAGGATCAGCAGATCGAATGCCATCAAGGACTGATCCAGAATGCTTTCGATAGCCTCCGCCAAATAGCGCTGGGCATTGAGCGTCGGCATCAAAACGGCGCACTGACTCCCCATGGTCGATTCGGTCCCGGATTGATCGTTTGAATCAGATGGGCGCGGCGCCGATCGGCGGTATTCCCTTCTTTTTTCTGGATCAGAAGAAAGAAGACGCTCATCGAAGCGATAGAAGACTTAATTATAGGGCTCAAACCGAAAGCGGGAACCGGGACAATCCGACGCTCCGCCGGCTAGGCCACCAGCCTGCCCCTGTTCCAAACCGCGAAGGGCGCGCCGGAAAGCAGGATTTCAACAAAATCGAGCGACTGCCAATGGCCATTGATCGAAAGCCGCGGGAGCGCTGTGCGGCGCGCGTCATGCGCTGGAAAGATCATGCCCGGCCGTGTCGTCACGGCACTTTTGAAGCCAAGCTCGACCGCAGCTTGAAATTCGCGCCCGCCGGCGGCGATCGGATTGCCGACCGGATAAGCAAGGTGAACGGCCGGCCGGCCGATATGCGCCTCGATCGAAGCACGGCTGTCGGCGAGCTCGCGGCGCATCTCCGCCTCGTCCAATTTACCAAGCCGCGGATGGGTAAGCGTATGCACGCCAATTGTGCAAAGCTCATGGCGGGACATCGCCTCGATACCAGCCCAGTCGAGACAGAGATTGTCGGGGATTGACCGCGCATCGATTCCCGCAGCGCGGACGAGGTCCGCAACGGTCGCAAGCAAGCGCTTTTCCGAGCCCGCGATCAGATTGGCATATAGCGTCGCGAAGGCGGCATTCTTTTCGGCTGCGTTCGCTGCCGGGAGATCGAAGCCCGCAATGCGGATATGCGGCAGACGCGCGATCGCCTCTTCAAGCTCAACCCACCAAAGCCGCGCCGTGCGCTCGGCAAAACCGGTCGTCGCATACATGGTAAACGGCGCGCTATGCTTTTCGAGAATCGGTAGAGCGAAGTCGCGCGTGTCCTTGTAGCCATCGTCGAAGGTCAAAACGGCGAAGGGCTTCTCGGCGCCCTCGCCAATCATGGTTAACGCGCGGTCGATATCAACGATCACAAAGCCGAGAGCTTTTAGCCGCACGATGACGGCATCGAGGAAATCAGGCGTAATTTCCAAAAGCCGGTTTGGGGCGAAGCCGCGCTCGGCCCAAGGACGCACCTGATGGAACATCAGAATGGCCCCTGCGCCACGCGTAAAAGGGGCCGCAAGCCGGTGCAGGCCGGTCCGCCGAAAAAAACCAAAACCCGAAGAAATTATTCGGTTTTTCAAAACGACCCCATGCCACTCCCAAGAAACCTTGTTATTCTGGCAAGATAGCGTTGACCTTTCGTTGCTAGCGTTTCGTATCAGGTTGATGTGGGGCGCGTACCTTGCCGAATGTCATTGGGTTTATTTCACCGCCTGTCGCACGTCGCCTTCCGATCGAGGAAGAGCTGACGAGCCGGGCTTTTGTCAAAGTCGAAGTCCATCGCGACATCGACGCGATTGCCGCGGATTGGGCCGAACTCGAAAGGCTCGCCCCGGCCTCTATCTACCAGACGCGCGCCTTCGTCCTGCCTTGGCTCGCAACTCTCGGCGCGGCGCGCAATATCACGCCGTTCTTCATCGTCGCGAGAGATTCGCTCGGTCGCGCCACGGCTCTGCTCTGCCTCGGCTTGCGCCAATTCGGCTGGTTTCGCACCGCCTCGTTTCTCGGCGATAAGGAAGCAAATTTCAACCTCGGACTGTTCCGGCCCGGGGTGAATTTTCGTGCCTCGGATTTGCGCCGCCTGCTGCGTGACGCTGCCAAAGCCGCAGGCGCTGATGCGCCGGATGTCTTCATCCTCAAAAATCAGCCTTACGACTGGAACAGAACCCAGAACCCCTTCGCGCTTCTGCCGCGCCGCCAGAGTCCAAGCTTCGCCTATGCGACGAAGCTTGCAGACGACGCTGCGGCGTTCCTCGAGACCAAACTCTCGAAAGACACACGCAAGAAGCTGCGCAAGAAGGAGGCACGGCTCGCCGAAATCGGTCAATTGGCTTTGATCACCGGCGACGACCCGGATGACGCGCGCAAGATCCTCGACGCGTTTTTTACCGATAAAATCCGGCGTTGCGAGGAAAAGTCGATCACCTCGGATCTTGCCACGCCGGCCATGCGCGCGTTCTTCGATCGTCTCAGCCGCCAGAAGACGGCGGCCGGAAAGCCTTGGCTCGAGCTCTACGGATTATCGCTCGGCGGCCGGGTCATCGCGACTTATGTCGGGGCGGCGCATTCCGGCCGCTTCAGCGCGATGGTCAATTCCTTCGACGGCGATCCCGTCATCTCGAAATCGAGCCCCGGCGATCTTCTTCTGATGAAGCTTGTGGCGGCACAATGCAGACTGGGGCGCGCGAGCTTCGATCTCGGCATCGGCGAGGCGCGGTACAAGGAAACCTATTGCGACACGACCGTTCCGCTGTTCGATCTGGTGATGCCGCTCGGGCCTAAGGGCGCCGTCCTCGCCGTGCGCCAAGCGTTTTGCTCGCGCCTCAAGCTCGCGATCAAAAAGAACCCGCAGGCTTTCGCCGCCTTTCGCAAGATCACGCATTTCGCTTCGCGCCCGCGGCTCGGCGGACTGCGCAAGGCAGAGCCGGCCCCGGCTCCCATCGTCTCGCGCTGAGTTCAAAATTCCGCGCGCACTGCGTCTGTCCGCCGACGCACGCGCGGCTTTTCTGGCCCCGCCGCGTTTTTCGTCCTAAAGCTCAGCCCCTCTCGGCACGCAGCGCGGCCGCGAAAAGGATTGGCCGGATCGGCCAAAGGGGATCAATTATGACGAAAGTCGCATTCATCGGGCTCGGCGTCATGGGCCACAACATGGCCCGTCATCTGAAAGAAAAGGGTCACGACGTCACCGTCTATAACCGTACGCGAAAGCGCGCGGAGGCCTGGATCGCGGAGAATGGCGGTCGGCTCGCCGAGACGCCGCGCGCCGCGGCTCAGGAGCAGGCGATCGTTTTTGCCTGTGTCGGCAATGACGATGATCTGCGCGCCGTGACCCTCGGCCCGCAGGGCGCTTTCGGCGCGATGAAGCCTGGCGCGATCTTCGTCGATCACACCACAGCGTCCGCCAAGATCGCGCGCGAACTCTATGCGGCGGCAAAACAAGCCGGCTTCGGCTTTCTCGATGCACCGGTCTCCGGTGGCGAGGCGGGCGCGCAGAAAGGCAGCTTAAGTGTGATGTGCGGCGGCGACGCCGAGGTCTACGCCGAGGCCGAGCCGGTCATCACGAGCTATGCCCGCACCGTCCGGCTGATCGGTTCGGCCGGTGCTGGGCAATTGACCAAAATGGTCAATCAGATCTGCATCGCCGGTGTGGTCCAGGGGCTTGCCGAGGCGCTCGACTTCGGCCGCCGTGCCGGCCTTGATATGCAAGCCGTCATTGACGTCATCTCGAAAGGAGCGGCGCAGTCTTGGCAGATGGAGAACCGTACCAAGACCATGCTCGCCGGCCAGTTCGACTTCGGCTTTGCCGTCGATTGGATGCGCAAGGACCTCGCCATCTGCCTGGATGAGGCGCGCGGCAATGGCGCGAGCCTGCCGGCGGCGGCGCTGGTCGATCAGTTCTATGCCGAAATCCAGACCATGGGCGGCGGCCGCTGGGACACATCGAGCCTCATAGCGCGCCTCGCTGCGAAGCAACAAAGTTAATCGCGTGCGACACGGCACAGGGGGCAAGCGATCGCGATTGACCGGGCGCTTTGACGCCGCCTAGATTCCCCCGTCGGTTCACAAGGATCGCGGGGAACTCACCATGACGAAAATCTTCTCGCTTGCTTTGGCACTCTCGCTTTGCACCGGCGCCGCCATGGCGCAAATGTCGACGTGTCATTCGCGCGCGGCGGAAAAGAAACTCGCCGGCGCGGCCTATACGAGCTTTATGAAGAAATGCGAGCGCGACGCAAAGGGCATGTGCGACATGAACGCGGAAGACAAGAAGCTGCATGGCGCCGCGAAGACGAGCTTCACCAAAAAATGCGTGCGCGACGCCATCGGCAGTTAGCCGAGCCGGAACGTTCAGGCAAAGTTCATCGCCGAGAACTTATCTGCACGCCATAGGTCAAAGCGGTTTCCCGCGGCGCCTCGCTGACGCGCCCATCACCAGGAGGAATTGATGTCGAATCATGTTTGGCGTCCGGCCGTCGCGGTTGCCGGCTTCGCCGTCGCCGCCGCTCTCGCCTTCGGCGGAACGGCGCAAGCGGAATCCATTCAGAAACAGTGCAGCGTCAAGTATCAGGCCGCGAAGGCTGCGAATTCGCTCAATGGCGAGACCTGGAACCAGTTCTACAAGCAATGCGCGGCCGAGCTGAAAGGCGGCGGCAGCGCCGCGGCGCCCGCACCGGCTGCCCCGTCCGCGACAACGACGACCTCCGCTCCGCCCCCGGCGAGCACGACAGAAGCGGCCCCGCCGGAGAAGAAGAAGAAACATTGGTGGCAGGGCGGCAACAACAACCAGGCCGGCGCGCCGTCGGCGACGCCGCCTATGAGCTCCGCCAACGTCGTCTTCCCGACGGCCGTTTCGCCGCAATATGCCA
>JAJXZN010000177.1 GCA_021780015.1 Pseudomonadota bacterium | reverse complement strand
TTGGTGCTGAACCGATCCCGATATGCCCATGGCGATATAAAGCTTACACTTGGCGGCGAGCTGCCCGGACTGGCCGACCTGCCGCGCTTTGGGCAGCCAGCCGTTATCGGCGATCGGGCGTGAACACCCGAGCGTCGCCCCAAGGCTGTCGGCGAGTTCGAGGAATTTCTCGACATTGGCCTCGTCTCCGACGCCCCGGCCGATCGAGAGAATGAAAGTTGCGCCGGGAATATCGATCCCTCCATTGGGCGGCGGATCTTTCCAACCAAGATGTTTGCTGTGTGGGCCAGCCGTGGGCTCGACCTGCATCAGTGTTTCGCGCGGTTGCGTGGGTTCCGTCGCGGCCGGAAACGCGCCGCTGCGCAGCGTGAGAATGACCGTGGTCTTGCCCGGGAACTCGAGCTCGACGAATACCTTCTCCTTATAGGCCGCGCGCGTTGCAATGAGCTCCGCGCCATCGTAACGCAACGCGAAGACGTCGCTGGCAAATCCTGTGTCGAGCGCGCTGGCGAGAGCCGGAGCCACGCCGCATCCGTCGACGCTGTGCGGGATCAGCACGACCGACGGTGCGCGTTCGCTGATGAGTTGATGCAGTGCCGCCTGAAAGAGATGCGGCTCGAATTCTTCCGCCGCGGCGGAGTTCGCAAGGATGACTTCGTCGACGCAGCCGACACTGAGCGCGGCGCGATATTTTCCGGGATCCGGCGCCAGAACCAGAACCGACACGGGGCCGCCGGCGCCCGACTTGATCTGCTCCGCCGCACCGATCGCCTCAATGACGCCGGGCCGCAGCTCGCCGCGGCGATGTTCCGCCAGGATCAATATGCCACTCATCAGCCGTTCACCTCTTTGACAATTTCCAGGAGACGTGCCGCCTGTTCTGCGGGCGCGCCTTCGATCATCACGCTGCGGCCCCTCTCGGGGATATACATGCGCCGGACACGGCTCAGCGATCCGGCAAGCCCCGTCTGTGCGGGATCGAGCCCAATCTCCGCCGGCGACAAAACCTCGATCGGCTTGGCGTTCGCCTGTTTGATGCTACGCAGCGAGGCATAACGCGGCTTGTTGATGCCGAGCTGAATTGTCAAAACCGCAGGCGTCTCGATCGAAAGCTTCTGCACCAAGCCGCCTTCGAGCTCCCGGTCGATCGTCGCCACCGGCGCACCGGGCTCATAGCTCAAGCCGGAGACGACGGCAGCATGAGCCCAGCCGAGCAAGCCAGCCACCGCAATTCCGGTTTGCGCATGACCATGATCGGCCGATTGGGCGCCGCAAAAAACGAGGCCCGGCTTTTCATGTTCGACGGCTTTGGCGATCACTCGGGCGACGGCAATTTGATCGCTCTCCGCGAGAGACTCATCCCAGATCCGAATTGCGCGGTCAGCGCCTTTCGCCAAGGCCTTCCGCAGGATTTCATCGCCATCCTGCGTATCGACCGTCACCGCGACGACTTCCACAACGCCCTCGCCGGCGCGCTCCTTCAGTTCGACCGCGGCTTCGAGCGAATATTCGTCGAATTCATTGAGATCATATTCGCAAAAGTCCGGGTCGACATCGCGGCCGTCGTCGCGCAATTCGAATTCGTCGTCCAACGAAGCGACCCGCTTAATCGGCACCAGAATTTTCATATGACACACCTCACGATTCGTAGCTTCGATGAACAGGGATACGCGGCGATAGAGATGCGGCCACGCGCTTGCTTGCAGCAAAGCGGACTTGCGGCTCCGGATCGGCCGCACATGTCCAGGACACGTCGACCGCAAGCTTATGATGACCGACGGCAAGCGCGCGGTTTAACGGGTAATCGTCGCTCAGAAGACGGCGTATGACGAGTGCAGGCGCCGACGGGTTGAAAATGACGGCCCGGCGCACACTCGCATCCGTATGCGATGCGAGCCGCGATAAAGCATTGCGTGGTGCCTTAGGATTGCGCGCAACGCCCGCCAGCACATCAATTGAGGAATCCTCTTCCAGAAGCCGCCGCGCCTTGGCCGGAAGGTCGGGGCGATCGGCGACGCCCGCCCTCACCCATGCCTCGCAGTCCCCGGCGAGCCTTGCGAGCAACGGCGCCGGGGACGCCGCGTTGCGGCCGACCGAGCGGCGCACCCCCGCATCGTCATCGCGCGACAGCCGATCGAGGGTAAGCGGCGGCGTCGAGGGATTGCGTGCGAGCCAGCGGCGCACCCACGGATCGGCATCCGCCGCCAAGCGCTCGATCAGCGTCACATGTATATCCGTCCGGCGCGCCTGCCGGCGGCGCACCTGGCAAGAGTCCTCGTCGCGGGCGCAAAGCTCGCGAGACAGCGGCCCCGGCATCGCGCGAAGCGCTTCGGCCCTGACTCCGGGATCGGGATCATCGAGCAACTGCAATCGCAGTCCCGTCGGCAAAGCCGGGTTCGCGGCGCATTTGCGCCGTATGGACGGGGATGGACTTGCGCAATTGTCCGCAAGCAAATCGGCTGGACAGTTGGCGTTACCGGCGGCTTCCGCTCGCGCCGGCAAATCCCCTTGCTCATAGATCGCTCTGAGAAGCTCAGGGTCGGCGTTCGGATGGCGCGCGATCATGCCCCATCCCCGCCTTGACCCACGCGCGAAGATCGCATTCAGCGTCGCAGCGGACGCGTTCGCATTGGACGCGACGAGCGCGCGGATGGCATCATCGCCGGCGGCCTCGAGCTTGGCGAGAAGGCGCGCGCCGGCGTGGGGGTGGCTCGCGAGCGCACGACGGATGTCGACGCGCACGGCTCTGGCGTCTATACGATCGAGCGTTGCGCTGTCGGTGTTTTGATTGCGCGCGACGCGAAGATCAATCGCATCGTTTGCCTCCAAGACGAGCCGCGCGAGAAAACTTGACGGCGCGAACGGCAAATTGCCGAATACAATGCGCAGGCGCGATGACTTCAGGAGTACGGCCTCGACCTTGCCTTGCAGCGCGTGACCCTGGGCGAGATCATAAGCAGGAAGCGCCAGATAAGGATCGTTGCGTTTCACGCATTCCCTCAGAAACGCCTCGACATTGCCCGGCGCCGTCACGGTCAGACCGCCTCGACGACATTTGGCGTGTCCGATCGCGGCGTGAACTCCATCGCCTCGGCCAGCAGCTCGGTCATTTCGAGGACGCGGAATCGGCCCTCATTGCCCGTCGTCTTCACGGCATCTTCGAGCATGGTCATGCATTTCGGACAATTGACGATCAGCGCATCGAGCCCCTCGATTTCCGCAACCTCGCGGGCACGAATCTCGCTCACCTTCGAGACGCCCGGCGGGTCGGGGACCCAAACGCGGCCGCCGCCGCCGCCGCAGCAAAACGAATTGTCCTTGTTTCGGCGAAGCTCGATCAGCGTGGCGCCGGTTTCGGCGAGGACCGACCGCGGCGCCTCGTATTCCTTGTTGAGCCGCCCCAAATGGCACGGATCGTGATAGGCCGCTCTATAATCAAGTTTGCGTGCAAGCTTGATCTTGCCGGTGGCGAGGAGCTCGCGCAGGTAAGCGCTCGCATGGTCGACCTTATACACCCCGCCTAGCTGCGGATATTCGTTCTTCAAGGTATTGAACGTATGCGGATCGGTCGTGACGATGCGATCGAATTTGCATTGCCCCAAGGTCTCAATGACACCGTTAGCGAGCTGCTGGAACAGCCCCTCTTCGCCGACGCGCCGGATATCATTTCCGGCTGTCGTTTCGTCATCGTAAAGGATGCCGAAATCGACGCCGGCCTCATGCAGGATCTTGGCGAAGGCGCGGCTGACCTTTTGGCTGCGTGGATCGAAGCTCGCGTAATCGCCGACGAACCACAAGATATCAACCGGCTCTTTGCGCGCATCCTTGATCTCGAAGGGAAGCTCTTTGGTCCAACGGGCGCGTTTGCGCCGGCTCTCATTGAAGGAATTGCCGCTCTTTGCGACTGCGCCGAGCGTTTTCTGCAAGGCGGGGTCCAGTTCCCCTTCGTCCACGAGCGTCCGGCGCAGCATGTTGATTAAGGGCACGTGCTCGACGGCAACCGGGCATATCTCGGTACAGGCGCCGCATTGACGGCACGCCCAGAGGGTCTCCGCCCGGATTTGTGCTTCACCATCGCCGATCAGCGAAATGGGGCCGGCGCTCGTCGAGAGCGGGATTATTTCGCCGAGCTGCTGATTGGCGTGCTCGCGAAGCGTCAGGACGAGATCGCGCGGCGAAAGCGGATATCCGGCGGCACGCGCCGGACAGGCCTCGTGGCAGCGTCCGCATTTCGTACAAGCGTCGGCCTGCAGCAGATAACGGCTGTCGACATCCTTGACCTCTTTGAAGCCGATCCTTTGACCTTCCAGATCGCCAAGCGGGAGACGTGCTACCGGCGCGCGGTCGCGTATGAGCCAGGAAACGACGGCGGTGACGATATGCTTCGCCTTCGTATAGGGAATGAGGGCGATGAATGTCAGCGCCAGAATGCCGTGGCCCCACCAGAGCAGCATGCGCAAATCAGCCGCGCCGGCGGGATCAAGACCCGCCGCCTTAAGAAGTGTGGCGATCGCCGCCGCGACAGGCGCCCACCAGCGCGTATCCCACACTGCCGGGTCTTGCTCGAGCCACACCATGCGCGTCGCCGACAGCAAAAAGCCGGTGAGACCGATGAGACTGAGCGTCCAGAGGAAGGCCCAGTCTTCGATCCGATAACGCTCCCGGCTCCAGTCGCTATCCGTCTTCTGCCGATCGGGCCGCGTATAATCCAGCTTCGGCGGCCGCAGCCAGCCGCGCCGATACATCATGTAAATCACGCCGGCCAGAAGCGCGAAGCCGGCGACGTTCAAGACCAGTTTGAAGAGAAGATAAAAGTCGCCGTACCAGAAATGAATTTTGAATAGCGGAGCTAAAATATCTTCCTGCAAAGTTATGGTGGACGTGCCGATAAAGAGAAGCACAAATCCGTAAAAAATGCCGGTATGAAGCCATCCGGCCGCGGCATCTCTGCGTCTCACAGTGCGTTGCGACAAGACCATGCGCAGCGTGTCGGCGATCCTGCCGCCGATCCTCGCCCAATCGATGCGCCCCGCATGGCGGCCGGCTAGATATTTGCGCAGCTGGACATAAACGCCCCACGCAAATACGCCCACAGCCGCGCAAGCGTAAGCGTAGAAAACGATCACCATCCAAGGAGCAAAATCCTGGAACAGAATCCGGGTGACCGCATGTTGTTCGATGCCAATGGGAATCATACCAGCGTCCACAAGCCCGGCCGGTAGCCGCGGCAATCCCTGCGCAGATCGGTGCAGGCGCCTTGCGTCCCTGTTTTGCCTGACGCAAGGCGCCGCCGTTCAGTCGCGGCGACGGTGAAGCCGCGAATTAGACCGAATATTGGATCTCATACGATCCGCCCGGCTGATAGGGGCTTCCATAGACCGCAGCTTCGCGCCGATAGGGTTTCGCCTCTTGCGGATTTTTTTCCTCGATTTCGCGCGCAAGGCGGTGACCATCGAATGTCGCGTCGGCAATGAGCTTCGGCGCCCAGGCGTCGCCAATGACATAAACGCCCTTGATTCCGTGCGTGGTCCACTCGTTCTGCCGGTTCTTGAGGGCGCGATAGAGCCCATCGTCCGAGGCTCTGCCGCTGACAACCACCAGCGTATCGAAATCGTGCCACGCGTGAGACATGTTAGCTTTGCGCGGCATTCTGCCGGGGCCAAGATATTGGCGCTGATAGCCGTCGCCCCAGATGCTGTAGAGTTCGATGCGGCCCTCTTCGACCCGGCTCGCCCAAACATCCGGAATGACGTTGATGTGCATGGCATGCAGCATGCGATGCATATTCGGGAACTCGAGCGTGAAGTGCATATAGCGTCCGAGTTCGACGCCTGACGCGATCGTCACGTCATGCCCGTCCTGGGCAAGCTTCTGCGCCAGGCTTGGCGCCATAAAATAAGCGTCGGCGTTGAGGATCATGACTTTCTTGCCAATGCTCTTGGTGCCGCGGAAGATATCCTCCGGCGTTAAGACATTGGCGCGCGATGCGCCTTCAAGGCCAGGCACCGCGGCATGCGTCAGCGCGTTCGTCCCGTCGGCGCTCCAATGCGCGCCTGTGGCGATGACGACTTTGTCGGCGCCGTATTTGAGGATGTCATCGGCGCTCAGGCGCTTGCCGCCGAGAGCGATCTGGCTGTCGCGATTCTTTTTGATGAGCTTGGCGAGCTGAACTTCGCGATAGTCGCGATGGTAGCTCCATTCGCCAAGGCCCGGAAGCGTCGCAACGTCGTTCACATAGCCGCCGATCTTCTCCGCGCTATCGACAAGATGCACGACATAGCCGCGCTCCATCAGAACGCGTGCGCATTCCGAACCTGACGGCCCCGCACCGACGACCAATATGCTGTCGTCCGACCCACGCTTGGGAAATTTCTCCGGATGCCAGCCGCGGCGGAATTCTTCGCCCGCGGTGGCATTTTGCGTGCAGATCATCGGCGGGCCGCCGATCTCCCAACGGGAAATGCAGACATTGCAGCCGATGCAAGTGCGGATATCGTCAAGGCGCCCCTCTTGGATCTTCAGCGGCAGGAACGGATCGGAAATCGAGGGGCGCGCCGCGCCGATGACATCGAGCTCGCCGTTGCGAATGACCTCGACCATCTTTTCCGGGTCGGTAAAGCGGCCGACGCCCAGCACGCATTTCTTGGAAATCTGCTTGACGAATTTCTGCCAGGTAAGCTGGTGCCCTTGCCGGTAGAATCGCGACGGGCCCGCATCTTCGCCCCATTCGGCGATGTCGCCGACATTGACGTCCCAGAGATCGACAAGATCATCGGCAAGCTGAACGAACTTCACGCCGTCACGTTCGATCTCGACGCCGTCCTCACCGATCAGCGTATCGACGGCGAAACGCGTCGCAATCGCGCAATCGCTACCGACGGCTTTGCGCATCTTTTCCAGAGTCTCGATCCAGAAGCGCGCGCGATTTTCGAAGCTGCCGCCGTATTTGTCGGTCCGCTTGTTATAATAGCGCGACAGGAATTGCAGCGGCAGGTAGGAATGCGCCCCGTAGCAATAGACGATATCGAAGCCCGCATCGCGCGCCCGCCGCGCCGCCTCGACATAGAATTCCTGGACACGATTGATATCGGCCTGATCCATCTCGTGACAATATGTCAGCGTTTCGAACTCGCTCGCATATTGGCTTGGGCCGCGCGCCGTCGCGCGTGTTTCCATGCACGGCGCATGAGCGCCGCCGTACCAAAGCTCGACACCGGCGAGCGCGCCCCATTTGTGGATTTCTTGCGTCATCGCCGAGAGATTGCGGACATCACCCTCGTCCCAAAGCCGCGCCGAGACACGATGCACGTCATCGGATTCCGGATGAATGGAGCAATA
>JAJXZN010000034.1 GCA_021780015.1 Pseudomonadota bacterium | reverse complement strand
TCACACCTTCCGCATGCGCCATGCCAAAGGCCATTGGATCTGGCTGCGCGCCCGCGCCGAGATCGTCCGCGACGCGCCCGGCGAGCCCGCCCATCTCGTCGGCATCGCGGTCGACACATCCGAGCAGAAGATCCTCGCCGAGCGGACGGCCACCGCCGATATGCGCCTGCGCGACGCGCTCGAAGCCGTCTCCGAAGCCTTCGTCCTATGGGACAAGGACAACCGGCTCGTCATGTGCAATTCCAAGTTTCAGCGCTTCCACAATCTGCCGGAAGCGGCGGTGGTAACCGGCCTCAGCTATCAAGACGTGATGGCCTGCGGCACGCCGCCGCTCGTCCAGTCGCACATTGCCTTGGGCGAACGCCCGGCAACCGGCGCCCAAACCTATGAAGCGCAGCTCGGCGATGGCCGCTGGCTGCAGATCAATGAGCGCCGAACCAAGGATGGCGGTTACGTCTCGGTCGGCACCGACATCACGACCCTGAAAGAGCACGAAGAGCAATTGCTCGAATCCGAGCGCCGCCTGACCGCGACGGTCGCCGATTTGCGCAAATCCCGGCAGGCGCTCGAACACCAGGCCCAACAACTCGCCGAACTCGCCGAGAAATATCTCGAACAAAAGGCGGAGGCCGAATCCGCGAGCCAGGCGAAGTCGGAATTCCTCGCCAATATGAGCCACGAGCTGCGCACGCCGCTCAACGCGATCATCGGCTTCTCCGACATGATGATCGGCGAGACCTTCGGCGCCTTGCCGCCGCGCTATCTCGACTACAGCAAGGATATCCGCAACAGCGGCCAGCAATTGCTCGGACTGATCTCCGACGTCCTTGAAATGTCGCGGCTCGATGCCGGCCGCATCGCGCTCGACAAGACCGAAGTCGAGATCGGCGCGATCGTCGGCGACGCTGTAAAAACGATGGAAGCTGCGGCGCACGAGAAGTCGATCGCGATCACAAGCCAGATCGGTGCCGGCGCCAAGCTTCGTGCCGATCGTTCGGCCTTGGAGCGTGTTTTTACCGCGCTGTTGCACAATGCGGTGAAATTCACGCCCGAGCGCGGCAGCGTCAATATCAGGACGCGGCACATGCACGGCGCCATCAATATTTACGTCGAGGACAACGGCGTCGGCATTGCGCCAGAGGCGCTGCCGCGGCTCGGCCGGCCGTTCGAACAATGGAATGCGCCGCTCGCCAATGGCATGAAAGGCTCGGGCCTCGGCCTTGCCATCGCCCATTCGCTGGTCGCGCTGCATGACGGCACGATCCGTATTCGCTCGACGCCCGGCAACGGCACGATTGTGCTGGTCCATCTGCCGATCGAGAAATCGTCGCGGGCCTTAAAGCATCATTCCGCGACGCCGCGCCGCCCGCCGCGGCCGGCGCCCCGTCCCCCTGCCGCCGGTCGCGGCACCAAGCGGCACGAAGCGCAGTTCAGCCGACGACCGCATTGAAGATCGCGCGGACGCGCGCTTCGCTCTCGGCAAGATCGGCCTCAAGCTGCCCAAAGCTCGGCAGGCTCATCGCTGCGGCAAGCCGGTGCTTGACCGCCTCGCCCGCCTGCGCCAGCGGCACATTGCTCTCGAGGATTGTCCGCAGCACCTGCGTGATATGCGCATAAAGACGATGCGCCGCCAGCAGGCTTTCGGTCTTGTCCGGCGCTAAAAGGCCCAGTGCTCCGGCGCCGGCAAGAATATCGGCGGGCGCGACCTTGAGCAGCATCGGCGCGCGATGGGCATGCCGAAGGCAGAGATATTGGGCGAGAAAATCAAGATCAATCTGGCCGCCCGCGGCATATTTAAGATCGAGCCCGTTGCCTTCGCCCTTCTCCTTGGCGACGAGGCGGCGCATATCAGCAACATCCTTGCGCAATCCCGACCGTGGGGGGCACGTTAGAATTTTTTCGCGTGCCGCTTCGACCTCGGCGGCCAGCGATGCATCGCCTGCGATCACGCGAGCGCGGGTCAATGCCATATGCTCCCAGGTCTCGGCGTCCTTCAATTGATAATCGACGAAGCTCTTGAGTTGTGTCGCGACCGGCCCTTGCCGACCCGAGGGGCGCAACCGCATATCGACTTCGTAAAGGCCGCCACGTCGCGTCGCGACCGTGAGGCTCGAAATCAGCCGCTGCGACAGACGCGTGTAATAGCGCGTCGCATGCAGCGCCTCGGCGCCGTCCGACTCCGGGCTCTCCCCGTCGAAATCGTAGATCAGGATCAGATCGAGATCCGAGGCCGCCGTCATTTCGCGCGAGCCAAGCTTTCCCATGCCGAGAACCACGCAACGGCCGAGCGGAATTTTACCGAAGCGCGTTTCGAAGTCGCCAATGACAGCCCTCAGAGCGGCGCGCACGAGCGAGGCCGCCAGCGCCGAATAGGCCTCGCCTGCCGCAGATGGGGCGAGAGTGCCGGTCAGAAGCCGCAGACCGATCAAGAAGGATTCCTCCTGCTTGAAGTCGCGCAGGCCGTCGAGCATGTCTTCGACCGCGGCGGGCGCGGCCAGCACGCGCAAAAGACGCGCGTCGAAATCGGCATCCCCGAGCGGCGCGGTCAAAAGCGCAGGATCGATCATCGAATCGAGCACGTGCGGGCGCCGGATGATGATGTCGGCGAGCCGCGGTGCGCTGCCGAGCAGATCGGCAAACAATTTGCGCAGGTTCGCGTTCGATCTCAGGATCGACAGGAGTTCGACTGCGGCGCTGCGCTGAGCCAAGGCCTGGTCGAAGGCCGTAAGCGCTGCATCCGGATCGGCGGTTTCGGAAAAGGCCCCAAGCAGTGCCGGCACCAGTTCGGTCAGGACTTCACGGGCGCGTTCCGAACTGACGCCGGCACGGCGGCCGAAATGCCAGCCGCGGATGGTCTCGGCAGCCAGTTCCGGCCGCTTGAAGCCGAGCTTGCGCAAAGTCTCCAAAGTGTCGGGATCGTCGCTGACCCCGGTGAAGACCAGGCTGCCGGTCGCAACCGAGAGCGCCGGCGCTGTCTCGAACAGCCGCGCATAATGTTCGGCGACGCGCTCGAAATGGCGCATCAGATCGGCCGAGAAGGCGTCAACCGTCGGATAGCCGCAAAAATTGGCAAAGCGCGCCAGTTCCCCCGCATCGGCCGGCAGACGTTGGGTCTGTTCGTCGGCAATCATCTGCAGCCGATGTTCCAACGTGCGCAGATGCAGATATGCGGCGGTCAGTTCGTCACGCGCCTCGGCGCCGATGAGGCCCTGCTCGTGCAATTGCGCCAGCATGGGCAGCGTCGCGCGGCCGCGCAGGCTTGGCCGCCGCCCGCCATAAATCAATTGCTGCGTCTGGACGAAAAATTCGATCTCGCGGATGCCGCCGCGGCCCAATTTGAGATCGTGGCCCGCGACGGCGATCTCGGCATGGCCGCGCACGGCATGGATTTGCCGTTTCATCGCATGAATGTCGGCGATCGCCGCATAGTCGAAATAGCGCCGCCAGATGAATGGCGTGAGCTGCGCAAGAAAAGCTTCGCCAAGCGCCAGGTCGCCGGCAACGGGCCGGGCCTTGATCATCGCCGCGCGTTCCCAGTTCTGGCCGAAGGATTCGTAATAGAAAAACGCCGCCGGCGTCGAAATGGCGATCGCCGTCGAGCCAGGGTCGGGCCGCAGCCGCAGATCGACGCGCAGCACATAGCCGTCCGCCGTGCGCTCCTGTAAAATTTTGACAAGGCGTCGCGCCATCTTGACGAAGGCGGTGGCCGCTTCGGCCAGATGCGCCGCCGTGGTGCCGGCGGGATCGAAAAGGATGATGAGGTCGGTGTCGCTCGAATAGTTCAGTTCGCCGGCGCCGTGCTTGCCGAGCGCGAGAACGATCAGGCTGCAGCCTTCCGCGGGCTCGGCGGGGTTGCGCAGATGAAGCCGGCCGCTCGCCTGCTCGTCGCGCAGGATGAAGTCGAGTGCGCCGGCGACGAAGATATCGGCCGATTGCGTCAGCGCCGCCATAACGTCCTGCGGCGTCCAGGCTCCGCCGAGATCCGCGAGCGCCACCAGCAGCGCGACCTCCTGCTTCGCCCGGCGCAAAAGCCGCATAGCGTCCGCTTCGTTCGGCGCATTCGGCAAAGCCGCGACGAGTGCATCGAGACAAGCCGACAGCGCATCATCCGGCGCCGTGGTCAAAAGCCGGGCGAGACGCGCCCGGTCCGCCGTCGCGAGTTTCCAAAGATAAGGGGAATGGTCGGCTATGCCCGCGAGCAACGCCGAGACGGCTGCAATCTCAAACAGCGCCGCGTCCTGCGCGGCGGCGCCCTGGAAATCGGCGAGCCGCGCCTGTGCAACGGCCGGATCGCTGAGCGCGGGCGCTTTCACCAGCCGTTCGCAGAGGGGCAAACATTCGGCCGGCATGTCGGGCCGCCCTTCAAGTTTTACGTTGCCAATTGTTACGCCGCCTCGCCGCGCGGCGCAGGCGGCGCAAGTTTCGGCGGCAGCAAAGCCGCCGCCGGGAGTGATAGCACGGCGCGCAAGCCCGGCGCATTGTCCTCGAACCGCAATGTCCCGCCATGCAGGCGCGCGACGGCGGCGGCGAGCGACAGGCCAAGGCCGGAGCCCGGCCGCGAGCGCGAATTCTCCAGCCGGACGAAACGTTCCTGGACGCGCTCGCGGTCCGTTGGGGCAATTCCGGGGCCGCGATCGCCGACGCTGATCTCGATCATCGGCCCGAGGCGTTTGGCGCAGATGCTGACGCGCGCCTCGGCGCCTTCCGCGGGCATGCCATATTTCAGCGCGTTGTCGACGAGATTGGCGACGGCCTGCCCAATCAATTCCCGGCTGCCGTGCAGCATCAAGCCGGGCGCCGCCTCGACATCCAAGCTCAGGCCGCGGTCCTCGGCCGCCGGCTCATAAAGTTCGCCGACATCACGGGCGACGTCGGCCGCATCGAAATCGACGAGGCTGTCCGGTCCCGCGCCCGCCTCGGCGCGGGCGATCATCAGCAGGGCGTTGAAGATGCGGATCAGCGAATCCGATTCCTCGATGACCTTCTCGAGTGCGACGCGATAATCATCCGGCGACTTGGCAAATTGCAGCGCCTGTTCGGCGCGGCTGCGCAGCCGGGTCAGCGGCGTCTTCAGATCATGCGCGATATTGTCGGAGACCTCGCGCAGCCCGACGGCGAGCAGCGAAATCCGGTCGAGCATCGAATTCAAATTGTCGACGAGACGATCGAGCTCGTCGCCGGTGCCGGCTGACGGCAAACGCGCGGAGAGATCGCCACCGACGATGGCGCGCGCCCGGTCGTTGATGGTATCGACGCGATGCAGCACGCGCCGCGCAATCCAAAGGCCGCCGATGGTGCCGATGATCACGAGCCAGATGAGCGAGGTGACCAGCGCGCCGACGAAGATGCGGCGCAGCCGCATGCCTTCTTCGATGTCATGGCCGACAAGCAGCCGAAACCCGCCGGGCAGCAGAAAGATGCGGGCAATGGCGCGGTGCGAGCCGCTGGTCTCGCCGGCGCGCAGATAATCGGTCACGACGAGGCCCGGCTGCGACAGCACGCCCTCAGGCAAGGAAGACACATTGCCGACGATCGGCTCGCCGGCATGGGTCGTCACCAGATAAAGTCCGGCGCCGGGCTGACGCGAACGCCGTTCGATCGCGCCGACGAGCTGAGCGATGCCGCCCTCGGAATATTGCTCCGAGAGGCCGGTGATGTCGGTATCGACTGTCTGGCGGATCTGCGCGTCGATCAGATGCGTGACGTTCCAGCCGACACGGCCAAGAACGAGGCCGGTGCCGACCGCCGTGACCAGCAGATAGATCAGCGAAATCTTGAACGCCGTCGAGCGCAGCAGTTTAATGATTGGCGTCACGGATCATATATCCCGCGCCGCGGATCGTCTGCAAAAGCTGCGGCTCGAAGCCTTTGTCGATCTTGGCGCGCAGCCGCGAAATATGCACGTCGATGACATTGGTCTGCGGATCGAAATGATAATCCCAGACGTTTTCGAGCAGCATTGTGCGGGTGACGACCTGGCCCGCATGTTTCATCAGATATTCGAGCAGGCGGAATTCACGCGGCTGCAGAAGGATCTCCTTGCCGTTGCGCGTCAGCTTGTGCGATAGGCGGTCGAGCTCCAGGCCGCCCACCCGATAGACGGTTTCTTCGCCGGCGCCGCTCGATTTGCGCCGCGCCAGAACTTCGATCCGCGCCAGCAATTCGGAGAAGGCATAGGGCTTCGTCAGATAATCATCGCCGCCGGCGCGCAGGCCTTTCACCCGGTCATCGACCTGGCCGAGCGCCGAGAGGATCAGCACCGGTGTCTCGACCTTCTGTGCCCGCAGGCCGCCGATGAGTGACAGGCCGTCGAGCTTCGGCAACATGCGATCGACGACGAGGATATCGTAGCCGCCGTCACGGGCCTTGTCATAACCTTCGACCCCGTCGGCGGCATGATCGGCAACATGGCCGGCCTCGCGCAAAGCCTTGACCAGGTAGTTCGCCGCTTCGGTATCGTCTTCGATGATCAGGATGCGCATGGACGACATATAGCGAATTCCACAAAAAAACGGCAGGCCGGAGGCTCACTCCGGACCTGCCGCCTCCGAAAACCGGCATCGCAGACGGGGGGCTAATGCGATACCCGGCGGGGAGAGGAAGAAATGGGCCAGCGCGGCGGAGGGCCGCCGCGCCGAGGCTGGTCCGAGATCACGAGGCTTTGCCGAGCTCCAGCGCCACGAAATGCGTTTCGTCGCCGCTTTTCACGCGCAGCAGCACTGCTCGATGGCCGGCCTTCTTGGCTTCGCTGAGAACGCTCGCCACCTGACCTGGGGTCGTGACCGACTTGCCGCCGGCCTCGAGGATGACATCGCCGACTTTCAGACCCTTTTGGGCCGCCGTTCCATCCGGATCGACATTGGTCACGACGACGCCGCCCGCGGCAGCGCCAGGGACCGAGTCCGACGGGGCCAAGGTCAGGCCGAAGGCGTCGAGATTGCTGGTCCCGGCGTTATCGTCGTTTGTATCGGCCTTGGCGACCTGCTCGTTCGGCAAAGTGCCGAGCTTCACGCTGAAGGTCTTTTGCGCGCCATCGTGCCAAACCAGTAGCTCCGCATTGGCATTGGGACCAAGTGCGGCGATCTTGCGGGCCAATTCGCGCGGCCCGTCGATCGGCTCGCCGTCGACGCCGAGAATGACGTCGCCCGTTTTGATTCCCGCCGACGCAGCCGGCGAATCCTTCTGGGTGTCGGCGACCAGCGCCCCCTTCTCGCTCTTCAATCCGAGGCTGTCGGCGATGTCGGAGGTCACCGGCTGAATTTCGACGCCGATCCAGCCGCGCGTCACGGTGCCTTTGGTTTCGAGCGCGGCGATGACGCTGCGCGCCTCGTCGGCGGGAATGTCGAAGCCGATGCCGACGCTGCCGCCCGACGGCGAATAGATCGCCGTGTTGATGCCGACGACTTCGCCCTGCGTATTGAAGGTCGGGCCGCCGGAATTGCCGCGATTCACCGGCGCATCGATCTGCAGATAATCGTCATAGGGTCCGGAGTTGATGTCG